>JAGXSR010000001.1 GCA_018333405.1 Dethiobacter sp.
TGCTCGTCTTGACCAAACCTTTAGGCGTCGGGGTGATCACCACCGCGCTGAAGGGCGAATTCTTGTCGGCCCGGGAGGCCGTGGCCGCGATAGAAGGGATGGCTTTTTTAAATGCGGCCGCCGCCTCAGCGATGATCGCCGAGGGAGCTTCCGCCTGCACTGATATTACCGGCTTCGGACTGTTGGGACATTTAAACGAGCTGCTTATATCCAGCACGGTCAGCGCCCGGCTTGATTCTTCAGCCGTGCCCTATTACCCGGGCGCCCTGGAGGCGGCTGCTCAGGGTTTGATTCCGGGAGGGGCATACCGGAACAGGGATTATTACCGGGAAGCGGTAGCCTGGGAAGGGAGGCCCGCAAATAAAGAAGATACCCTGCTCATGCTAGCCGATCCCCAAACCTCAGGCGGCTTGCTTATGGCCATTGACCGGCGGCGGCTGAAAGGGTTGATCTCCTCACTGCAGCAGTCCGCGGTTACAGCCTGGGTGATCGGCGCCGTTGAACAGGGCCCCGCCGGCAAAATCAGTATTGTCTAGCGTTTATGGCGCAGGCCGGACCATAAAGCTACAGCTACAGGCAAATCGCGCCCATGTTTATGCCCTTGAAGCTTTCCTACCCATTCTCCTTCATGACGATCAGGATCAGCTTGTCCAGCTCCATGCTGATCCGCATGGTCTCACTGCCTGTAAAGTCGGACTGTCTATTTAATTTGCTGCGCAGTATTTCTATCTCCTCTAGTAAATCTGTTCGACTGCATTCGAGTTTAATCATCGTTCTCTCCCTCTCCTGCAATATTGTATAGCTTTTTCGACACCAATCCTAAGAACCCCTTTTTTTCCATGGAAATAATTTTATAAATCTACAAGGTTCCCCATTATTGACAGGACCCTAAGCCAAAACCAGGCACAAAATTCTCTATAAAATGCTAGAATACTTCATAATTCAAGCCGATCAGCAAAAAAAGGTTAACAATAAAATTGATTATGTTAACTTCCAGTAAAGAGATCTGCTTACATATTTGCTATTCACTGGTCCGTTTTATGTCCGCTGTCCTCTGCCATTGTCATATGTCCTCTGCCATTGTCATCTGTCCTCTGCCATTGCCCGCGCTTCCCGTTTCCCGCTGTAATCCCTTTCATAGGTAAATAATTTCCTACGGAAAATATTTAAGAATGAAAAAATATTGCAGGATTTAATTTAAAAGGTGGAGAAAATTAAATCTGATTTGCGTATATCGGCAAATATTTTTAAAGATTCAAGGGGAGGTGATTATTTTAGCCCACTTAAGTGTTAAGTAAATTTAAGCAAGACTTTTTCAGGCAAAATACTCTTTTTGATGCGGGGTATGATCATGAGTACCGAAAGCCAGACATTTACCGAAAAGTTCGACCTGCTTGGCTGTATCCAGTGTGGACGCTGCACCGGCGGGTGCCCGGTGACGGTGCGGACCAACCTGAATGTGCGCCGATTTGTTTACGATGCCTACAGCGAAGAGAAGCTGGAGGAGTTGGCCAAACTGGCGGAGATTTGGGATTGCACCGCTTGCCATACCTGCGCGGTCCGTTGCCCTAAAGGCTTAAAACCGCTGGAGGTGTTAATCGGCCTTCGCTCTATGCTGGTGGACAGTGGAAAAGTGCAGTCCACAGTACGCAATGCCCTGGAGAGTGTGTACCTGGAAGGCAACCCCTGGGAAAAGCCGAAAGCCACCCGTTACGATTGGATGGAAGGTCTGGATGTCAAATTAGCCAAACCCGACACACCCGTGGAAAACCTGTTTTTTGTTTGCTGTACTATCGCCTATGATCCTCGCCTGCAGGTTGTTGCCAAAAACATGGTGCGGCTCTTAAACAAAGCCGGCGCCGACTACGGCTTTATGGCCGAGGGCGAGTCTTGCTGCGGCAGTGAGATCCATACTTTGGGAGAAGAGCTTCTGTTTGAAGAGATCGTCGGTGAGAACACCGCTTTCCTGAACGATTTTCAGGCCAGACGGGTGATCACCCTTTCGCCCCATTGCTTTGCGACCTATAAGGCTCGTTATCCCCATTTAAACAAACCGGTGCTGCATTACACCCAGCTTTTGGCAGAGCTCTTACAACAGGGCAATCTGTCCTGGGGACACGACTTGCAGAAAAAAGTAGTCTTTCACGACCCCTGTTATCTGGGCAAACAAAGCGGCGTCTATGACGAGCCTCGCCGTCTGCTCAAAAGCATCAAAGGGGTGGAGCTGGTGGAATTCGACCGCTCCCGCGAGCGCAGCCTCTGCTGCGAGGGGGGCGGCGGAAAGATGTGGGTGGAGAGCGAATCGAAAAAAGAGCGGCTGGCTGAAACCCGGATCAAAGACGCCCATAACTTAGGCGCCCAAATCGTGGCTGTAGCCTGCCCGTTTTGCGTACTCACCCTGGAAGACGCGATGAAAGCTTTAGGCTACGAAGAAGAGATGCGCGTGGCGGAGATGACGGAGCTGCTGGCGGAACTGGCTTGATCTAGAAGTTTTATGGTCAATAAAGTAGGAGGTGGATTAAAATTATGAAAATTTTTGTGTGTATCAAGTATGTACCGGACACTTCCGAAGCGGTAGTCAAGGTAAATGCCGAGGGCACGGCGGTGGATAGCAGCCGTTTCTCCTTTGACATCAACGATGCGGACAATTACGCTGTGGAAGAATCCGTTCAGATTAAAGAGAAGTACACCGGCACGGTAACCGTCCTCTCGATTGGGCCTAAAGAATCGGAGGTAATGATCCGCATGGCTATGGCTAAGGGATGCGACAACGCTGTCCGGGTAGAGGATGCGCGCATCGCCGCTTTTGACCCTCTGCTGTTGGCCAAGGTCCTGGCCGGAGCGATCAAAGGGCAGGAATTTGATCTGGTCCTGACCGGCTGTATGGCCGCAGATGACGGGCAAATGGCTACCGGCGTGGCTCTGGCCGAAGAACTAGGTGTAGCGCACGCGGCTATGGTCAAAAAGGTGGAAATTCTAGAGGGCAAGGTCAAGGCTTACCGCGAGCTGGAAGGCGGCCTGATGGAAGTGGTGGAAGTGGCCCTCCCGGCCGTACTGACAATTCAGACCGGTATTAATGAGCCGCGCTATGCCCCCATCCGCGGCATTCGCGAGGCGCAGAAGAAAGAGCTGAAAGTGGTCGGCTTAGATGACCTGGGAGTAGCTGCCGGCGATGTGGACGCGTCCGCTTCCAGGATCGTTGTCGAGAAGCTTTATCTCCCGGAGGTTGTTTCTTCCGCGGAATTTATCGAAGGAGAACCGGAGCAGAAAGCGGAGAAGCTGGCGTCCATCCTGGTTAAGGGAGGCTTAGTATAAATGGGTAATGTTTTTGTATTGGCGGAGCACCGCCAGGGAGCTTTAAGGGATATCACTTTTGAAATGTTAAGGGTTGCCCCAAACGTGGCCAAGGAGTTAGGCGGCGAAGTGAACGTGCTGCTTTTAGGGTATAACGCAGAGGCTATGGCCGAAAGGATCGCCGGCTATGGAGTGAAGGTTCTGGTCGTAGACGATCCGCTCTTTGAGAATTTCAATGCCGACAAGTACCAGCAGGCGCTCTCTAAGCTGATTGACACCTGTAAACCCTCGCTGGTTATGGTTGGTCAGACTGCCCAGGGCGTGGATATGGCCCCGGCCCTGGCCGTGGAGAAAAACCTGCCTTTTGTGTCCGACATCATCGGCCTGACGGTGGAAGACGGTACGCTTAAAGCCACCCGCCAGATCTACTCGGGCAAAGTGAATGCGCAAATTGCCTTTAAGCCGGCCGATACCTACCTGGTTACAGTGCGGGAATCCGCCTTTGAAGCGCCGGACGCTTCCGTAGCGGGCCTTGTGGAGAAAATTGACTCTCCGATTAAGGAAGATTTGGATTACCGCAAATTTGTGGAATATATCGAAGCCGAAGTGGGTGATGTGGATATTACCCAGTCCGAAATCCTGGTTGGAATCGGGCGCGGCCTGAAAGAAGAGAAAAACCTACCCGTGGTGCAAGAGCTGGCCAAGGCGATTAAAGCTGATCTTTGCGGCTCCCGGGCGGCCGTGGATGCCGGCTGGTTGCCTCATGACCGTCAGGTCGGCACTTCCGGCAAAGCGGTGAAGCCGAAGCTCTACCTGGCCTTAGGTATCTCCGGTGCTTTCCAGCACATAGCCGGGATCAAGGGCGCCAAGACGGTAGTGGCCATTAACAAGGATCCGGAAGCGCCCATTTTCGCTGTGGCCCATTACGCCATCGTGGACGACCTGTTTAAGATAGCGCCTAAACTGGCTGAGAAGCTGAAGGAGCTTAAAGGGTAAGTCCAGGTCGGGCCCAATCTCTGTGGGAGGATGAAAAGTCAGATGACGGAAAAACCGAAACTAGGTGTGTATATCTGTCACTGCGGGATCAATATCAGCGCGACCGTGGACGTGGAAGCGCTCACCGAGTACGCCCTGACTTTGCCCAACGTGAAGGTGGCACGCCACTATTCCTATATGTGCTCCGACCCCGGGCAGCTGCTGATAAAAAATGATATCAAGGCAGAGGGCTTAAACCGGATCGTCGTGGCCTCCTGTTCTCCGAGGATGCACGAACCGACCTTCCGCAAGTCTATCCAGGCGGCAGGCTTAAATCCCTACTTTTTGGAGATGGCCAACATCCGGGAGCAGTGCTCCTGGGTGCATGAAGATCGGACAGAGGCTACAATCAAGGCCAAAAAGCTTGTTGCGGCCGCGGTGGCCAAAGTGCGCCTGCTCGAGCCCCTGGAAGCGCGGGAAGTAGAAGCTGAACGATCGGCTCTGATCATCGGCGCGGGCATCGCCGGGATTCAGGCTGCCCTGGATATTGCCGATGCCGGATTTAAAGTTTACCTGGTGGAAAAAAGCCCTTCGGTAGGGGGGCGTATGGCTCAGCTGGATAAAACATTTCCCACCCTGGACTGCTCCGCCTGCATCCTCACTCCGAAAATGGTGGACAGCGCCAACCACCCCAATATTGAGCTGATCACTTACGCGGAGGTAGAAGAGGTAAAAGGCTATATCGGCAACTTCGAGATCAAAGTGCGCAAGAAAGCGCGCTACGTCGATTTCGACAAATGCACCGGCTGCGGCGATTGCGCTTCAGCCTGCCGGGTGGCCAACCGCTTCGCCAGCGAATTTGACGAAGGAATGGGCAAGCGCTCTGCTGTTTACCTGCCCTTTCCTCAGGCTGTTCCGGCCAAGTATACCATCGACCCGAAAAGCTGCCTTTACCTGACTAAGGGCAAGTGCGGCAAGGCGCCCAAATGCGCCGAGGTCTGCGGCGCCGGCGCCATCAACTTTGAACAGACCGACGAACTGGTTGAGTTTAAGGCCGGCGCCATTATAGTGGCCACCGGCTTTGACGTGTTCGATGCCACCGGCAAGCCCGAGTACGGTTACGGGCAGTATCCCAACGTAATTACCGGCCTGGAAATGGAGCGCCTGGTATCCGCCTCAGGGCCGACCGGAGGCAAAATAAAGGTCTTTAACGGCGCCGAAGAGATTGTCCCGCAGGAGATCGCCTTTATTCAGTGCGTCGGATCGCGGGACAAGAGCGTGGGCGTGGAGTACTGCTCCCGGGTGTGCTGTATGTATACCGCCAAGCAGGCCCACCTGATTGTCGACAAGCTGCCCGAGGCCAAGGTGCGCGTCTATTATATGGATGTGCGCGCCTTTGGTAAGGGATTTGAAGAGTTCTATGACCGGGTGCGCCGTGAAGGGGTGCGCTATATCAGGGGCAATCCTTCGGAAATATTTAAGCGGGGAAATAAGCTGGTGATCAAAGCGGAAGATACGCTTACCGCCACGCCGCTCGAAGACGAAGTGGATATGGTTGTTCTGGCCGTGGGCTTGAAGCCCAGAAGCGATTACCGCACGACTATGGAGCTTTTACGGCTCTCCCAGTCACCGGACCAATTTTTCCTGGAAGCCCATCCCAAGCTCAGGCCTGTGGATACCGCGACCGACGGCATTTTTCTGGCCGGATGCTGCCAGGGACCCAAAGATATTCCCGACACGGTAGCTCAGGCCAAAGGCGCCGCTTCTTCGGCGATGATCCCTCTGGCTAAGGGCAAGGTGACCATCGGCGCCCAGGTGGCCACCGTCTTTGAGGCTACCTGCCGGGGCTGCGGTTTTTGCGTGAGTATCTGCCCTTACAGCGCCATAGAACTGGTTACCGTGAACCGCATGGGCCATATGATTGAGGTGGCGCGGGTAAACGAAGCCTTGTGTAAGGGCTGCGGATCCTGTAGCGCCGGATGCCTCTCCGATTCAATTCAACCCAAGTCGTTCCGGGATCGCCAGATCTTGCCGCAGATCGCGGCATTGGGGGTTTTAAGATGAGCCAACAATTTGAGCCGAATATCGTCGCATTTCTATGCAACTGGTGCTCTTATGCCGGGGCCGACCTGGCGGGAACCAGCCGGGTACGCTACCCGGCCAACCTGCAGGCGATCCGGGTGATGTGTTCGGGCCGGGTCAACCCCCTGTATGTGATGAACGCGCTCCAGCAGGGCGCCGACGGGGTGTTGATTTCCGGATGCCATCCCGGTGATTGCCACTACATGGAGGGAAATTTTCACGCCCGCCGCCGGTTAGGGATGCTAAAAGAGCTGCTGGAGTTTGTGGGAGTAGACCCGCGCCGTTTCCACATGAGCTGGGTATCCGCTTCGGAGGGGCACAAGTGGAAAGAGGTCGTGGAGAAAACAGTAGAAGATGCCCGCGCGGCCGGACCTTTTGAAGGGTTCAGGCGCCGGCGGATCGACTGGTAAAGGAGGGGACGGAAGATGGATCTGGACAAATTGCGTAAAACCGCGGCAGAAGTTGTCTCCCGGGACGACGTTAAGTACCTTATCGGTTGGCGGCCGGGCAGCTACGGCTACCGGGTGGCGCCCGGCTTTGTGGAAGAGGCCTCCGCTGCCGAGACGCTGATTTTTTCTCCCCTCTGTACGATCAATCTGGCCACCTACCTGACGTTGACGGAGAAGCTGCCGCTGCCCCGGGGATCTGCGCCGGACCAGCGTAAAGTAGCGCTGATGGTCAAGGGCTGTGACAGCCGGGCCGTGCTTCAACTGCTGGTGGAAAAAGGGATCCGGCGGGACCAGGTGCTGCTCATCGGCTGCCCTTGTCCGGGCGTAGTGGATACGGCGCTTTTGTCTTTAAAATATCCGGAAACTGAAAGCCCGGCAGATCTGAAATGGAACGGCGACCACTTCCTTTTACGGCAGGATGGCCAGGAAACGGCTATCCCGCGGCTTTCTGTTCTGGCTGAAAAATGCCGTCTTTGCCGCTACCCAAACCCGGTAATTAGCGATATTACTCTGGGTGAACCGGTAGAGGCGCAGCTGACGGCGGAAGACAGCGCTGTGGCAGAAGTGGAAGCGATGGAGCTCGGCGCGCGGGCGGCTTACTGGGAAGAGTGGTTTTCCCGGTGCCTGCGCTGCTACGCTTGCCGCAATTCCTGTCCGCTGTGCTACTGCCGGGATTGTGTTCTGGACCGGCTGAACCCGACTTGGGTGAACCGGGCCGTGAATTTTAGCGAAAATACCGCCTTTCATGTTGCCCGGGCCTTTCATCTGGTTGGCCGCTGCATCGAGTGCGGCGAGTGCGAGCGGGTTTGCCCGGCAAACATCCCTCTGGGCAGGTTGAATCGCAAGCTGGCAAGAGAAGTGCGGGAGCAATACGGCCATGAGCCGGGAATTGACCCCGATGGGAAACCATTCCAAGCCGGCTTCAAACCGGATGACCCGGAAGAATTCATTCTGTAGAGGTGAGCAAGATGTCAGCTATGCTGTTAAATAAGCAAAAATGGACTGAATTTACAGGGATACTTTCCGGGAAAAAGGTATTGGCGCCGGTGGCCTGCGGAGACCGGTTCCGCTACGCTGTGCCCGCAGAAGGCAAAGCTTTTTCCCTCGACTTTGATCGCCCCCTGGTTCCGCCCAAGTCAGCGGTTTTCCCACAGACCGAAACGCTCTATCGTTTTCAGCTGGGCAAAACAGAATTGGCCGCACCCCAGCCGGGTGAAGAGCTAATCCTGCTGGGGGTGCGCCCCTGCGACGCCCGGGCGATCAAGCTGGTAGAGAAGTTGTTTCGCTGGGATGTGGATGATCCGTACTATCTGAGGCGCCGCGAGCTGACTACTGTGGTCGGGCTGGCCTGCCTGGAGCCGGGTTTGAACTGTTTCTGTCCTTCCCTGGGCGGCGGCCCGGCTTCTACCGAGGGCTTGGATCTGCTGATGGTCGATCTGGGTGACAGTTACTATTTGGAGCCGCTGACCGATAAGGGCCGCTCCCTGATGGATCTAGCTTCCGGGCTGCTGGAAGAAGCAGGCGAAGAGGGGCTGCAGAAAAAGGAAGAAGCGGTAAGACGGGCCGAAGAAAAGATCAGGCGCACCGTGGATACCGACGGTGTACCCGAAATTTTGCCCGACCTTTGGGAACATCCTCTGTGGCAAAAAACGGCCGCCGGCTGCTTAGGCTGCGGTACCTGCACTTATCTGTGCCCCACTTGCCATTGTTTCGATATTCAGGACGAGATCGAAGGATTCGAAGCGCGCCGTTGCCGGATGTGGGACTCCTGTATGTTTGAGGAATATACCCTGCATACTTCCGGACATAACCCCCGCCCCACCCGGCGGGAGCGGACGCGCAACCGGATCAACCATAAGTACAGCTACTTCGTCCGGAAATTCAATGTCATCGCCTGCGTCGGCTGCGGCCGGTGTGTGAATTATTGCCCGGTGAACATCGACCTGATCGAGACCTTAAGGGAGGTGAAGGAAGCACAATGACCGATCACAGCAATCCTTATCTGCCTTACATCGCCACTGTTGACGATACCTGGCTGGAGACCGTCGGCGACCGCTGCGTCAGATCCTTTAAGGTAACCTTGGACGATAATTCTGCGCGGGAAAGCTGGAGCCATCAGCCCGGGCAGTGTGCCATGGTCGGCCTGCTCGGGGTGGGGGAAAGCATGTTCTGTATCTCCTGCTCCCCTACCGAAGGAAAATTCCTGCGCTTCTCGGTGATGCGCGCCGGCAAAGTGACCCAGGCGCTGCACCAGCTGGAGGCCGGGGATAAACTGACAGTGCGCGGCCCTTACGGCAACAGCTTCCCCATGGAAGAGTGGAAAGGGAAGAAGATCCTGACCATCGGCGGCGGCATCGGTCAGGCGCCCCTGCGCCCGATTGTGGAATATGTCAAGGCCAACATCAGCGACTACGCCGGCCTGACCATGATCTACGGCGCCAGGACTTCCAATGACCTCTGCTTCAAAGGCGAATTCGAAGAGATGTCCCGGTGCGATGACCTCTCCTGCCACCTGACCATTGACGTCGAAGAAGAAGGATGGCAACACAATGTTGGCTTTGTGCCACAGAGGCTGTTGGATCTGAACCCCTCGCCGGAAAACACGATCGCCATTACCTGCGGGCCGCCGATTATGATCCGGTTTGTCCTGGAGAACCTAAAGAAACTGGGCTTTGCCGATGAACAGATCTATACCACCCTGGAGAACCGGATGAAATGCGGCTTCGGCAAATGCGGACGCTGCAACGCCGGGCATCTTTACGTCTGCAAGGACGGCCCGGTATTTACCTATGCCGTCTTAAAAAACGTGCCCGAGGCCTTTGCCTAGAAAAACACATGGGGACGGTCGTTGCTTATGCAATTAAGCAGCCTGCTTCAGCACAAAACAACCGTCCCCATGTGTTCTCCCTTCGTCTTCACGGGAACCATTTTTACCTGACGTTGGTCTATGCTATATCGAATAGGATATGGGAGGGACTGACGGTGCAACGAAAAATAACTTGGGTTATTATATTTTTACTGTTAATACTGGCGGCAAGTTTGCCGCTAATCGGGGGGTGCGGTGTGTTTAACCGGAAAGAGAGCCTGGCCGCCCCGGTAGAGCAACTGGACGGACGGCTGGTGGAGGCCAATAACGGCTTCGGTTTCGACCTGCTGCATGAGCTGCGCAAAAAAGATCCTAAGGAGAATATCTTTATCTCTCCGGCCAGTGTGATCGCTGCCCTGGCTATGACTTACAACGGGGCTGCCGGCGAAACCAGCCGGGCTATGGCCGAGGTGACGCGTCTTGAGGGAATGACTCTGCCGGAGATTAACCGCGCTTTTAGCGACTTGAAAACCATCCTGCATAATCCCGATCCTAAGGTAGAGCTGACCGTGGCCAATTCGCTGTGGGCGCGGAAAGGGATCGTTTTCAATGAAGATTTTCTGCAGCGCAACCGCGATTATTTTGATGCCGAAGTCACAGAAACTGATTTTGCCTTAAACGGCGCCGCGGATATAATTAACCGCTGGGTTAACGAACAGACCCGGGGCAAGATTGAGAAGATTGTTCAGCCGCCCATCGACCCGATGACGGTGCTATTTCTGATCAACGCCATCTATTTTAAGGGCGAATGGTCAGAGCCTTTTGATCCTGAAAAGACCAGGAATATACCGTTTACCCTGGCCGACGGCACGGTTAAACAGCACCCGCTGATGTTCCGGGAAGACGATCTTTTTACTTTACAGACAGAGCAATTTCAGGCGGTAAGCCTGCCTTACGGCAAAAATGAGCGAGTAAGCATGTATCTTTTTCTGCCGCACCCGGACAGCTCGCTGAGTGAATTTTACGGGGAGCTGAACCTTGAAAACTGGAACAGCTGGATCGATGCTTTTACCGAGCGTAAAACAGAAATCGGGTTGCCCCGCTTTAAGTTTGCCTACGAAACTTCCTTAAAGCAGACCCTCAAAGCTCTGGGTATGGAGGTCGCCTTTGACGAAACAGCGGCGGACTTCAGCGGCATGCTTCCCATCCCGCCAACCCTCTATATCAGCGATGTGCAGCATAAAACCTTTGTGGAGGTAAATGAAAAGGGCACGGAAGCGGCCGCAGTCACTTCGGTAGAGATGAGAGTGACTTCTATGCCCGAGCTGTTTACCATGATCATTGACCGCCCCTTCTTCTTCGCCATCGCCGACAATCAGACCGGGACGATTCTTTTTATGGGATCCGTTTCCGACCCTTCCGCTGGATAACACACGGGGACTGTCCTTTTGTTTTAAGAATATATAACGGAAGGACCGTCCCCGTGTTATACGTGTTATATGGTTTGGCGGCAGAGAAGGTAAAACGGCGTGGCCGTAAAATTGGACCGCAGCTTCGCTGTTTTACTTGCTCAAGTGAGCAACATGAGCATCCTCTTTTATCCCTGGGCGTTTTTGTTGCCTCGC
The DNA here is from genome assembly GCA_018333405.1 of Dethiobacter sp. Taxonomy (GTDB): domain Bacteria; phylum Bacillota; class Dethiobacteria; order DTU022; family DTU022; genus JAGXSR01. Next base: position 11,232 of record JAGXSR010000001.1, read on the forward strand.
AAATGGTTCAGGGTCAAATTATTTTGTAATTTAGCTAATCTTATGGTAAAATTTATAAAAATGCGGGGTGAGCCTGATGAATGAAGCAACCCTTAATTCTTATGTAGAGGGTTGGAAAAAAAGGCAAGAAGAGGAGAATCAAAATCTGAGAATGAGGGTACAGGAAGCTAAGGGAAAGGCGGAGGAACTGGCTTGCACTTTAATACGGGAGTATGGTGCTTCTGAAGTCTGGCTTTTTGGCTCATTAGTCCGGCGTGGCCGTTTTCATGCCAACTCCGATATTGATCTGGCAGCCGGCGGGATTCCCCCATCCCAGTATTTTCGTGTTTTGTCACGCTTAAACTCTGATATTGACTTTGAAGTGGATCTTATTGATTTGGATGCCTGTGCCTCCTGGCTGGCTTTATTAATCAGACAAGAAGGGATACTTTTAGGGATTGGCGGTGAGAACAGTGGTTAAAAATAAAGAGCTGGTTTTAACGCTGATTGGGCAAATAGATCACCTGATGAAGGCCCTGGAAGCAACTATGGAAGAAGCTCGGGTAAAAGTAAACGAGTTTAAGCAATTACAGCCAAGTTCTTTTGATTTGCGAGGGTTGGGTAGCTTGCTGCACGACTTTTTTACAACCATTGAAGATATCTTTGAGCAGATCTCTGCAGATGTTAACGGTAGTTTGCCTGATACCCCAGAGTGGCATAAGCAATTGCTTATCAGGATGTCCATCCCCATTCCAGGGTTAAGGCCAGCAGTAATTTCTGAAGGATTACGGTGGGAACTAGATGAATATTTGCGGTTCAGACACCTATTTCGTAATGTTTATGGTTACCTGCTCGATTGGAAACGCCTCAAGCCACTTTTTGGGCGGATGGAAGATACTTATCAGCAATTCAGCCACGAAGTCAATATTTTTAGAACGTTTATGCTCCAACTGGCGGAACAATTAGATTAGATTATCAGGTAGCACCCTTCTTGCTTCCTCTTGGTTAAAGAAAATGTCTCCTCTCATCAGGGTGGCATTTTCTTGAGATCGCTTCCAGGGTGACAATAGTACACAGTCCGATCAGACCCAGTCCGGAAAAGGCATTGAATTTTGGTCTAATCTGTGTTAATTTTACATATATAAATGCAAGAGAGTTGCATCTGCCAAAAAAGAATTGCTTGTGATCAGTGTGATAAGCTCAGATGCAACCGGCAATAACAGAAAACGCCACCAGGAAACATGTAAGGAGGAGATCATTTGCGCAGATTTCTATTTTTGATGGGAGCCGGCTTGGTTATTCTGTTTGCGGCCGGCTGCGCCGGAGGCGCCGCGCCGGATCAGCCGGTACAGGAAACGCAGCCGGCGGTAAAAGTGGTGACCACTATTTACCCACTGTTTGATATGGTCAGGCAGTTGGGCGGAGATAAGGTTGAAGTTTCCTATCTGCTGCCGGCAGGCGCCAGCCCGCATACATATGAGCCGACCATGGAGCAGGTCCGGCAGCTTGCCCGGGCCGATCTTTTCGTGTATATCGGCGCAGGGCTGGATGATTGGGCTTTACAACTGACTGAGGCGGCAAACCAGGAGCTGACTATGGTGGAGCTGGCGGAAGCAGTAACGCTGTTGGAGTCTCGTTATTATCACCTTGAGGAAGAAGCTGATCAGGGCGGGCATAAGGAAGATTGC
>JAGXSR010000002.1 GCA_018333405.1 Dethiobacter sp.
GATCGATTCTCACCAGGAGATCATGGAATTTGAAGAGCAGTGGCTGCATTATGTTTTGAAGACCGTGCAAGAGAAACACGGCGCATCAATCAAAGAGACCTTCGCGGTGGACGTGGTGGTTCCCGATCTGCCGTTTCCACGGATCAGCATGGAGGAAGCTTACCGCCTGATCGAGGAGAACGGGTACGCATTGCCTGAAGCAAAAGGCGATCTGGATCCGGAAGGGGAGCGGATCGTAGCGCGCCATATTCTTGAGAGATACTGCCATGAATTTGTGTTTGTTACCGACTACCCGGTTTCAGTACGCCCTTTCTACCATATGCGGCATGTTGATCGCCCTCATCTGACTAAAAGTTACGATCTGCTGTGGAAAGGTGTAGAGTTAACCACAGGCGCGCAGCGCGAGCACCGCTACGCAATCCTGGCCAAACAGGCTGAAGAAAAGGGCCTTTCTCTGAAGGGGATCGAATTTTACCTGGATTTCTTCAAATACGGCTGCCCGCCTCACGGCGGATTCGGTTTTGGCCTGACCCGGATGATGATGATGCTTTTAGGGGTGAGCAATGTCCGTGAAGTGACCTATCTGTACCGGGGACCGAACAGGATCACGCCTTAAGGATGATTGACCATGCGAACCGGCTAATCTACAATCTCGACGAGAAGCAAAATAGGCCCGGAATAACGTACAGACTTCTTTTGAGCTTTTAAAAGATCCGTTCTATGTCGGCTCAATTTTCTTAAAGAAGCCGGGCAGCGGGGTTTTCTGCCAAGTTATCCCTGCTGCCCGGAGTTCTATGGTAACCGTTTCCACGGCGAAGTTTGGATGAAGCTAGCCGAGTCTGCGGATCGCCTTCCGTTTACCAGGCGCTCCTCCAGATTGCCCGCACATCGTCCAGGGTGAGGTTTTTGGGGTTATTGACCAGTAAGCGGGTGATCTCCATCGTCGCCACGGCCATCCCTTCGAGGGCTTCTTCCGGCACACCAAGCTCGCGTAAATGATGGGGGATACCGATCTCCGCACACAGGGTCTGAATCGCTTTCAGCCCCTGCTCCGCTGCTTCCTGCCGGGGAAGAGCACAGGCTTTTTCGGTCATCACCTGGGCGATCAAAGCGTATTTATCCAGGGCGGCCGATAAATTGCTCTCCATAACATACGGCAGTAAAACTCCGTTAGCCAGGCCATGCGGCACATGAAACCGTGCTCCAAGAGGATAGGCTAAAGCATGCACGGCCGCCACTCCGGCGTTGCCGAAGGAGATCCCGGCCAGCAGCGCGCCTTCCGACAGCTTATTGCGGGCCTCTTTGTTGGATCCGTCGTGAACAGCGGTTTTAAGACTGCCCGCGATCAACCGCATGGCTTCCAGAGCCAGCGCATCAGTATACGCGCCGGCTTTAGGACTGGTATAGCTTTCGATAGCGTGGACGAGGGCATCAATGCCGGCGGCCGCTGTAAGTTTCGGCGGGCAGCTATAAGTAAAGACGGGGTCTACAAGGGCTACCCGCGCTAAAATATGCGGGCTGACAATGCCGAGCTTTAGCTCTTTGTCCGGGTCACCGAAAATGGCGATATTGGTTACTTCACTTCCCGTGCCGGCGGTGGTCGGGATCATGATTGTATTCAGGCAAGGGCCGGGAACCTTATCGGGGCCGATATAATCCTGACCTTTACCGCCATGCGCCAGCAAAATGGAGAGGCCTTTGGCTGTATCCAGACTCGAGCCGCCGCCCACAGCAACTATGAGATCGAAACTGTTTTTACCCAAATCTGCGGCTACGGCGTTTAGCTTGGGATAGGTCGGTTCAGGCTCGGCTTCGGCAAACAGCTCCGGCACTGTTCCAATCTTTGCCAACTGCTCTAAAACCGGATCGACCAAACCGGTGCTGTAAACGCCCGCGTCTGTCACAACCAGCACTCTTTTTGCCCCCAGCTTGCGGAGCTCATCGCCCAATGTTTCGATACATCCCGCGCCGAAGCGAATCGTTTGAGGGGTCAAAAGCGTATAGATCTTAGCGGTCATCGTTGATCTCCTTTACCTGGATTATTAATTAAAGTGAAATATTCAGCACTCCATTCAGGAACCGTCCCCGATTAGATATTTCTGCAGCGGGCCGCTTCCTTTTTTAGTTCGGCCTGGTAGTCGGGATGGGCGATGCTGATCAGCGCCTTGGCCCGCTCACGCAAAGTTTTTCCTCTTAAGTCCACCGCGCCGTACTCGGTCACCACATAGTGCACGTCATTGCGCGAGGTGGTAGCCACCGCCCCCTCGTCAAGCCTGACCGCCAGACGGGATATGCTCCCGCCGGAGGCGGTGGAGGGAAGAGCAATAACCGCCTTGCCGCCCTGCGATCTCGATGCGCCGCGGACAAAGTCAACCTGGCCGCCCACACCGCTATACTGCCTGTAGCCGATGGTATCGGCGCACACCTGGCCGGTCAGGTCAACCTGCAGGGCGGAGTTAATGGCAATCATCCGATCATTTCTGCTGATGATAAAGGGGTCGTTGGTATAGTCCACCGGATGCATCTCTACCATCGGGTTGTTATCGACAAAATCATACAGTTTGCGGGTGCCCATCAAAAAGTTGCACAGCATCTTGCCGGGATGATAGTTTTTGGCCTTATTGGTAATCACGCCGGCTTCCACCAGCTCTACTACCCCGTCGGAAAACATTTCGGTATGAATGCCCAGATCCTTTTTCTCTTTTAAAAACAGGAGCACCGCTTCCGGTATGGCGCCGATACCGATCTGTAAGGTTGAACCGTTTTCGACCAAAGAGGCCACATGCTCGCCGATCGCCTCTTCAACTGCGGTGATCTTCGGCCTGGGCAGCTCGATTAACTTGTCTGAGGTCTCTACTATACTTGTAATCTCATTTACATGGATAAATGAATCCCCCAAAGTCCGGGGCATATTTGGATTGACGGCGGCGATGACTACCTTGGCGCAGGAAGCAGCCGGTTTTATATAGTCTACTGATACTCCAAAGCTGCAAAAACCATGCTCATCGGGAGACGAGACCTGAATCATAGCCACATCAACGGGCAGGTATCCGCTGCGAAATAGCCGCGGCACTTCATGGAAAAAACAGGGGGTAAAATCAGCGCGGCCGGCATTAATGGCTCCGCGCGTCGTGCTGCCGGCAAAAAGCGAGTTGTGGGTAAAGCTGCCTTTCATCTCTTCCGCACAGTAAGCCGCTTTATCCATGGGCACCAGGTGGACTATTTCTACGTTTTCTAGCTCCGGAGCGCGCGCGACTAAGGCGGCGCTGAGAGTGGGAGACTCTCCGCAGGCATGAGAGAAAACCACCCTGTCCCCCGATTTGACCAAGCGCACCGCCTCTTCAGCTGATACAAGTTTGCTATGATATACCGGCTGCCAATTCAACATCTTTCCTCCCTTAAATCAAAATTCAAGCTATCTTCTTTAAAACTGCGGACAGATCCCTAATCTTCTTCCTCTATGCCGGACAATACCCGAGCCAACTTCTGTTTTTGCCCCATATCGGCCTGGCGGCTAATCATAATGCGCTGAGCCTGGGGAGAGCCGGCGCCGTGCATGGATTCGGTGCGGTAACCGACCGCTGCCGTACCCAGGGTAATATTTTCAATCAGCCGCAGAATACGCATCCGGTGTTCCGTCGGCACCTCGGCCACCCCTTTCAGAAACTTATCCACGTATTTTCCGATTTCCGGATGGCGCAGATCCTGCTCTGAAGGCATGGTCACCATTATGCCGCCGGCAATATCCTCAGCCAGACGGGCGATTTCATATGGAAAGCGGGTTACATTCAGTTTGCAGACGTTGGCTAAAAGCAGATCAATCAGATAAGTTCCGGAGGCGGTGCGGCTGCCTTGGGCTGAGCAGGCGATTCCGCACGAGTACAGGGTTTCGTTTAAGTGAATCATCTCGATCAATTTGTCCCGGATATGGGAAGCCTTAGCCGCGCCGCTGTATTCGGAGGCCAGGGAGGCGGCGCCGATCAGCACGTCACCTACGCCCACTTTGCATCCGCCGTAGCTCTGCCGGTGGTAGCCGGCGAAACGCTCCACCAAAGTGCCGGCATACATGTACTCACCGCACATAAACACCCGCTCCCAGGGCACAAAAACATCTTCGAGCACCACCAGCGCTTCGTGGCCGCCGTAGAAGCAGTTGCCGACATCGATGCTTCCGTCTTCCAGTTTGCGTGTATCGCATGATTGACGGCCGTAAATGTAGAGTATTCCTTCGGTGTCAGCCGGGACGGCAAAGGATACGGCGTATGCGCTGTCTTCAGCGCCTAAAGCGGCGGTAGGCATTACCAGCAACTGGTGCGAGTTTAAAGCTCCGGTCTGGTGGGCCTTGGCCCCGCGCACGATAATCCCTTTATCGTTCTTTTCCACAACCCGCACATAAAGATCAGGATCTGCCTGGCGGCTCGGGCTCAGGCTCCGATTGCCCTTTGGGTCGGTCATGGCGCCGTCCACAGTCAGGTCTTCTTCCTGGACATAGCGCAGGAAATCACGAAAACGACGGTGATATTCTGTGCCTAAGTCTCTGTCCATTTCGAACGTGGTGCTGTCCATTGCGTTAAAGGCGTCAAAGCCCACGCAGCGCTGATAGCAGGCCGCTGTCTTCTGCCCAATCAGGCGCTGCATCTTCACTTTGTTCACCAGATCGTTTGTACTCTGATGCAGGTGGGTGAAACGGTTGATCTTCTTGCCGCTTAAACTCGAGGTGGCGGTCATTAAATCTTCATACCGGGGGTCAAAGGCCAGGGCATAGGTCTTGGCCACCGAGTTCATGGATGGACGGATGATGGGGTGGTCCACCGGGTTTTCGATCTTCTCTCCAAACATATATACCTTAAAGTTCAGTTTCCGCAAACTTTCTACATACTCCGGCGCGGTTTTCATTGTCTTGAAATCGCTCCTTTCTAAGGTTTAAATCCATGCTGTTTAGCTGTCTCAGCCCTGTTTAAATATTAGCACGAAATCAGCTATTCGCGCTATAAGCTGTTCCAGGCGAGGATCGCGTTAAACCGCGCCTTTACGGGCTGAATAGGCCGCGCTCGCTGCCCTTAAACACAACCTTGCCCAGGCCAGGCTTACCGGATAAGAGCTGCCCAAAAAACGGACAGCCCCTGCGCTTTCACCTGTACCTGCCCCTTTTTGCGGCGGGGATGCAAGGTTGCACTGATTTTCTGCAAATTCCTTAGCCAAACAACAATTATACACCGGCTAAGCGGGAACGGCCATTTGCCTTACTGCTCTTCTTTAACCGCTTCTTCCAAAATATTCAGGCCCAAAGTCAGGTGTTCGTCAGGGATGTTCACCGGCATCAGCAGCCGGATCACGTTACTGTAAATACCGGCTGTAATTACTATAAGCCCTTTTTTATGGCAACGGGCGATAATCGCTTTGGCCCGATCTGAATCCGGCGCCTTGCTTGCCTGATCCTTGACCAGCTCCATGGCTTGCATAGCGCCTAAGCCGCGCACATCGCCGATAAAATCATGTTCTTGTTTTAGCTTCAGCAGGCGCGCGCGCACCTTCTCTCCGGTTTTCTGAGCCATTGAAGCAAAATCTTCCCGCTCCGTAAGATCCATAACGGCCAGGGCCGCGGCGCAGGCCACCGGGTTTCCGCCATAGGTGCCGCCGATCTCGCCCGGGCCGGCCGCATCCATGATCTCAGCACGCCCGGTCAGCGCGCTTAAAGGCAGACCGCCGGCCACAGACTTGGCCGTAGTCATCAAGTCGGGCTCCACCTGGTAATATTCACTGGCAAAACGATGGCCCGTACGGTAAAAGCCGGTCTGAATTTCATCCATGATCAACAGCACATTGTGGCGCCGGCAGATTTCATGCAAGACCCGGAAGTAGTCCGGCGGGGCAGCTATAAAACCTCCTTCACCCTGCACCGGTTCGGCGATTACCGCGGCTACCGACTCGGCAGGACATTCAGCAGAAAAGAAATGCTCCAGATAGCGGGCGCAGGCCAGGTCGCAGGAAGGGTAAGCTAAATTAAAACGACAGCGATAGCAGTAGGCCGAAGGAATCTTGTACACTTCGGGAGCGAAAGGACCAAAGCCAAATTTATACGGTTTTACTTTGGAGGTCAGCGTCATGGCCATCAGGGTACGTCCATGAAAAGCGTTATCCAATGCGACGATGGCTGGTTTGTTGGTAAAGCGCCGAGCCAGTTTTACCGCGTTTTCCACCGCTTCGGCCCCGCTGTTGAACAGAGCCGATTTTTTGGGAAAGCTGCCTGGGACAATCTGATTTAACCTCTCCGCTACACGTAAATATGGCTCGTAACTGGCCACCATGAAACAGGTGTGCAGGTATTTGCCGGCTTGTTCCCGGATAGCCTCCACCACCGCCGGATGAGTATGACCACAGTTCACCACCCCGATCCCGCTTACAAAATCGATTAGTACGTTTCCGTCTACGTCTTCCACCAAGGCGCCCCGGGCCTCCTTGACAAATACGGGCAGAGCGCAGGAAATTCCCCGGGCAATGTTCTGCTGGCGAAGTTTAAGCAGCTCCTGGGATTGCGCACCCGGTAAGGCTGAGTTTATGCCGATTCGATCTTCCACAGACTACTCCTCCTTGTATACTCTAGTTTGGATACACCGCTGTTAGTACTTAGACGATCCGTTCCCGGCCCGGGCCCAAGTTTAAATGTTGAGGCGGGCGGCCCGGTGCGCTCCGTATAAAGCGCGCCGCAGGCCGGACGCCCCACGGTAATCAGAAGAGGGCCGGGGGCTCCGGTAGAACATACTTTTTTTATGGTCAGCTTTCCGG
>JAGXSR010000003.1 GCA_018333405.1 Dethiobacter sp.
AAACCTGTCCGGCAGAGGCGCGAGCCATGACATTGCTTAACAAATCTGAAGCAAACCCCCCGCTTGCCTCCTGCCCCAGATCCCCCGCAAAGACTACCGTAAGCTTCAGTTCATCGATCACTTCCGCCAGCTTCACTGTGCATCATCTCCTTCGCTGCCCGGCTGATTCATGGCCGGGGGCCTTATTTTCGCCAGGTCATAGACATGCAGACTTAGATCCATGATTCTTTCCCGCAGGACAAATATGCAATCGGTTTCCTGGGCCTTGTGTAAAACTATATCCTCAGCTAACGCCTTACAGTTTGGCGCGCCGCAAGCTCCGCAGTCCAAACCCGGCAATAACTTAGCAGCCTTCTCCGCCTCAGCCATCTTGGCCACAGCCTGCTTGATATCGCTGTCCAGATGAATTATCTGCCGCGGCTGCACCCTGATCCGGGGAAGCTGACCATGCAGCCAGGCCAGCCGTGGAAACTGTTCGGTCACGGTCATCTGTTTTTCTTCCAACTCCCGGGCCAGTTTGCGCAGCTGCACCCTGGCCACATAGCTGTTTAAAGCGTGGAGATAGCCGCCAACACAACCGCCGGTGCAGGCCTGGGCCTCAATGAAATCGATCTCCCCCAAATGCCCCATTTCCAGTTCTTCCAGGACACTGATCACATTATGAATGCCGTCTACAGTCAGATAATTCTCAATACCGACGGCCAAACGCTCGCCGCCGGAGATTCCCCAACCCATCCCTGAGCCGGAAGCCCGGATCGGCAGCAAGGGCCGATCGGGCTTCTTCACGCAACGGCTGAGCTGAGGATAAATCTGATGCACGCCGATCACGCCATCGATATTAGATGGAATGCCGCCGACAGGCGCTTTCACGGATGTAACCTTGGCCGCGCACGGAGTAAGAAAGAAAATGCCGATATCCTCTGCGGATAAGCCCAGTTCGCTCATCTTCTCCTGCCGCGCCAGATGAGCGGCCACCTCTGTAGGGGGGCTTAAGGGCATGATTCGGCCCGTCAGCTCAGGAAACCGAACCTGAATCAGCCGGACCACCGCCGGACAAGCGGAAGAGATGAGCGGTCCCTTGATTTCCCCCCGCTGAAATAAGCGTCTGATCTCCCCGCTGACCACATCGGCCCCCACAGCCACCTCAAAAACGGCATCAAAACCAAGGCTGGTCAGAGCGGTAAGCACCTGAGCCGGGGAGGCGCAAGAGCGCATATGGCCAAATAAAGAGGGAGGAGGCAAGGCGATAGTACAGCGATAGCCGCTTAAGCGCTCCAGGGAATCTGTTTCCACATATTTAGCCTGGTTCGGACAAGCCCGGATGCACTCCCCGCAGTCAATGCACTTCTCCTCATTAATTTCCGCTTTGCCCCCGCGGACCCGTATCGCTTCCGTAGGGCATTTCTTGATACAGTTCACGCATCCCTTACACTTTTCCCGGTCTAAACGGACAGAATGATAGTAGACGCCCACGGTGTTCACCGATTACCTTTACTCATTATTTATAATAATCTGCAGCCTGGTCCCCTGGCCCGGAATCGATTGGATATCCATGGCATCGGCGCAACGTTTAATATTGGGCAGACCCATCCCGGCGCCAAAGCCCAGTTCCCGTATCGCGGCAGAGGCAGTGGTAAAACCCTCCTGCATAGCCTGTTCAATATCGCTGATCCCAGGCCCTTCGTCTTCCACCACGATCAGCAGCCGGGCAGGGGCAATCTCAAAGCGCATAACACCCTTCCGGGCATGAATGATCACGTTCATTTCCGCTTCATAGGCGGCAATGGCAGCTCTGCGGACCAACTCGGGTTTAAAGCCTAATTTTTTTAACCGTTGTTTAAATTCGCTGGATGCTTCCCCGGCCCGCATAAAATCAAGGGATTTTAAAGTAAACTCCAGGATAAGGATCTGTTCCGGTTTAGCCTGTTCGCTCACCCTTAGCCCTCCCGCAAGGGTCCGGATTCCGGCTGATCCCGGGTAAACCGGCACAATATAAAAGCCCCGCCGATTCATACATGGTCAGGCTGCTCAAAAGCAAGGGAATATCATTTTGTGCGGCCAGAGCAATGGCTTCCGGCCCCGGACGTTTGCCCCGGACAAAGACTACCGCCGCCAAGTCACAGATCTCCGCTGTTTTAACGATCTGGATATGGGTCATTCCCGTTAAAAGCAAAGTATGCTCCTTACACATCACCAGGATATCGCTGATCAGATCGGCGCTGAAGGCCATCCCCACTTCCCGATCCAGACTTCCAGCGCCTGTGAGAACCTCAGCCTGGAGAATCTGTTGTATATGCGCAAGTTTCAACGAAAATTCCTCCCTATATTTCTACATAAACCGCATCTCTAAACCTGATGCATTCCCCGCCCCCGGGACGACAGAGCTGCAATAAAAGGCAGGCACGCTTTGATAAGCTACCTGCGGCATTCAGACTAAACTTACAGGTTAAAGCACATATTCTGTTCAATTACGAACAAGCCGAGGCCGGATCCACATATATGCAGATCGTAAACCGGGCATTGTTATTTTTTTAACAATACATTATTCGCTAATTTTGATCTAATTCCTGCTGCCTGCGACCCGAAAAATCTTCCCTTTTCCAGTGAAATCCTTGTTAAACCGCGAGCAACCATTTCCGTAAGCATAAAACCAATATACGGGTTTTTTAAGCCTTACCCTGACGGGGCTTTCTCCCGCTGACGCCTGGTCTCGGCAGGCATACACCAGATCCAAACACCCAGGTCAATCAGAGCCGTTCTGTGGTCAAAAGCTTCGGGCTGAGAGCCTGGTTAAGCATATGGAGAAACATGATCGTTAAAAATAACCCTGCGGCAACCAGGCTGAGCCCGTATTGCGGGGCCAGATTACGGACTCCGATCAGATAACCCATTGCCGCGGCGCCGCAGACAAATCCAAAAATCTTGACTGCGTTATGGGCAGCAAGAGAGTAATGCCTCTTGGCCAAAGCCAAGCCCAGATCCGTCGAATCACCTGTCCAGTGTGTGGTGCGGCCAATGCGGGGCAACAGTGAGGTGAGCGCGTTCTGAAAACCCATAGCCAGCGGCAATATAACGGCCATAATTATTCGGCCCGCTCCGGAAAGTTGCCCGGTCTGCGCATAGAAGCCCCCCCAAACAAACAACGCCCCCAGACCGATACCACCGGCAACCAGGAGGAGGCTCGATGTTAAGCCGATACGTCCCAGCGTCTTTCCGGCCAGGAAGGACCCAAAAACAAAAGAGAACCAGATCACAAAGGCTAAAAGCGCGTCTGCCGGATTAAGCAAGGCATTCATGCCGATATCATTCAGGCGCCCGGATAAGTGCGCTACCCTCTCCATGATGATGGTCAGCGTGGTTACAGTATTTAAGGCGCCCGCCCAGAATGCCAGCAACCAACCCACCAGCGCACATATATCGCGACGATGGGAAAACATGGCCCATCCCTTCGGGCAATCCCATCTTCTCTCGCCATGCCACCCCTGTTCACTGCTCATGGCGACACCTGTTTCTGCCGCCGGCTGCCGCAGCGAGAAGAAGGGCGGATTAGCCGGCTGGAATAGTTCATATTTTCACATAATGCGCCTTCGGGGTGCATAAAATAATGCAACCGGCGCCCCTTGCTACGAAGCACGTAAATCTCGATCACCTTTGCTTATCTGCATTTTCCGGTCCAAATTTAACCCGTTGCCGACGCAATAATATCACAAATTAATCCGCAATTCAAG
>JAGXSR010000004.1 GCA_018333405.1 Dethiobacter sp.
AGGTGGAGGCGGCGGTGATGGAGATTCTGGAAGGAAGCCTGCCCGAGCTGCGGCAGCGCTTGCAGCAGAACAACTTGACTTTTGAGCATCTGGAGCTGTTTGCCGCCGGCCGGGAGGGCTTCGGAACCGGCTATTTCTGTAACGAGCGACAGCGCTTTGACCAAGGAGATCCGGCTGTTGTGCAGAGCATAGATCCGTTTCAGCCGGAAATGGGCAGCGTAAAAACAGGCGGGATCGAATACTGGGCTTAAAGGAGGTATATTTAATTCAAATGGAAGCTGTAAACAGCGTATTTGCACAGGGCCGGACGTTAGGCGCGGCCGCGCCGGCGCAGGAGAGTCAAGGCCGGCAGGTCGATACCGACATGTTTCTGCAGCTTTTAATCACCCAGCTGCGTTATCAGGATCCGATGAGCGGCAACCAGGATACCGGTGAATTTTTGACTCAATTGGCGCTGTTCACCCTGCTGGAGCAGGTGACCAAGCTTAAGCAGGCGGTGGAAACGCAGGGCGCCGGTCAGGATCACCAGCGCGCGCTGGGCTTACTGAATCAAAACGTCAGCCTGCTGGCTGAGAACGGATCTGTAGCGCAGGGTGCGGTTACCGCTGTAGATTTTCGCGGGTCTGAGCCTTATATTACGGTCAATGGAGCCGAGTACCGTCTGAGCGCCCTGCTGCGGGTCGAATCAGACGATGCCGCACGGCAAGCTTGAGGAGGTGTTTTAATCTATGGTGGATAGAGTGAACTTTCAGCCTCCTGCCCGGGCAGTGGTTAACAAGCCGGAGAGTGCTTCGCCCGAAAAGGCGCCGTCCACAGGTTCAGATAAGCTATCCTTTCAGCAGTTGCTGGATCAGGCCCAACGCCGGCCGCTTGTAATTTCAGCGCATGCCCGTGAACGGTTGGAAAGACGCAATATCCGGATAGAGGAAGCAGATCTGCACCGGATTACCGAGGCGATGGATAGAGCCGGAGCCAAAGGCGCCCGCTCTTCGCTGCTCCTGTTTGGAGATATCGCCCTGTTGGCCAGCGTCAGCAACCGGACGATTATCACCGCCGTGGATGGCGCAGAGCAGCAAGAGCAAATATTCACCGGTATTGACAGCGCGGTAATATTGAAGTAAGGCCGGACCTCCTTTGAGGGAGCCTTGTTCTGCCGAATGATTGAAGCAGGGCTGCCGCGCTGTATGCATAAAAATCATAAATTTGAGGAGGTTTTAGCAATGATTCGCTCACTGAGTACGGCCATTACCGGGCTGCGCGGACATCAGGTCAGGTTTGATGTGGTCGGCAACAATATCGCCAACGTGAATACGACCGCTTTTAAGGGCGCGCAGGCCCGCTTTGAAGATCTGTTCAGCCAGACCATACAGGGCGCCACCGCCCCCCAGGCTGGCGCCGGCGGCTCCAACCCGCTGCAGGTGGGGCTGGGGATGCGTGTATCATCCATTCTGAATAATCATGCCCAGGGGCCCATTCAGTATACCGGCCGGGTGACTGACCTGGCTGTAGAAGGCGCCGGCTTTTTTGTGGTCGGAAGCGCCGGCGAAGCGTTTTATACCCGGGACGGTTCATTCAGCCTGGACAGAGACGGCACGCTGGTCAACCCAAGCGGTCTTCAAGTACAGGGCTGGATGTCGGCCGCCGGGGTGTTGCCGCCCCCTGCAGGTATGACTGCGGCCACGATGACTGAAATCACTGTCCGGCTGGGTGAGTCCTATCCGAACCCCGGCGACCCGGCCCTTTTATCCTTTGTGATCGACACCTCCGGGGTGATTGCAGGACTTTTGGCCGATGGCAGCGTGCTGCCGCTGGGGCAGCTGGCGATGGCCAATTTTCCAAACGTTGAGGGTTTGAGTAAAAGGGGCGGAAACCTGTATGAGGGGACGGCCAATTCCGGCGCCGCCGCGGTGGGTACGCCGAATACCGGTGGCCGGGGCCAGGTGCGCGCTTACTCTCTGGAGATGTCCAATGTTGACCTGGCCTATGAATTTACGGAGATGATTGTGGCCAGCCGCGGGTTTCAGGCTAACACCCGGGTCGTCTCCACCTCGGACGAGATCCTGGTTGAAGTGATCAATATGAAGCGCTAATCATGAGCCGGGGCCATAAGCGCCCCCTAAAAACCGGCAAGAGGAGCTCATTGTCCAATGCATAAGTTTGATCTGATGACTATCGCGGGAGTTTTAGTCGGCTTGGTTTTAGTCTTCGGAGCCATTCAGCTGCAGGGTGATCTGCGCATTTTTTGGGATCCCGCCGGTTTGATGATTACTGTGGGCGGCTCTTTCGGTGCGCTGCTGGTAAATTTCCGCCTCTGTGAAATTAAGACGGTTTTACAGGTCACCCGCCAGGTTTTTGTGCAGCGGGAAGAATCTATTCTCGACTTGAACAGGCAGTTTGTCCGGTTGGCGCAGAAAGCCCGCCGGGAGGGGCTGCTGGTGCTGGAAGACGAGCTGGAGGAGATCAGCGATCCGTTTATGCGCAACGGGCTGCAGATGGTAATCGACGGCTTTGAGCCGGAGGCGATCCGCAGTATCTTACACGGCGACTTAAGCGCTATGGAGCAGCGTCACGAAATGGGGCAGGCTGTATTCAAGGCCTGGGGCGCCCAGGCGCCGGCTTTTGGGATGATCGGCACATTGATCGGCCTGGTAATCATGCTGGTCAACTTAGACGATCCCGGGGCCATCGGCCGAGGGATGGCTGTCGCTTTGCTGACCACTTTTTACGGGGTGCTGCTGGCCAACCTGATTTTTAACCCCATGGCCGGCAAGCTGGCCATATACAGCGGTAACGAGGTGCGGATGAAGGAGATCATCATTGAAGCGCTGCTGGCCCTGCAAAGCGGGATAAATCCGCGGCTGTTGCAGGAGCAGCTGAAAGCATATTTTTCTCCTGCCGAGAGACGTTTGCTGGAGGCGGAGAAAAAGCGCGATCAGGACGATACGGAGGAGATGAGCTATAATGCCTAAGCAAGCGCCGTCAAAGGCGGTAAGCGCGAGTCTGCCGCGCCGGAGCCGGAAGCAGGCGAATTCCGAAGAGGGCGCCCCGGCCTGGATGACCACTTACGGAGACATGGTCACGCTGCTTTTGACCTTCTTTATACTGCTCTACTCCATGTCGGTGATCGATATTGAGCGCTTTCAACAAATTATCATCTCCATTCAGACTTCTTTTTTGGGGCACACCGGAATTCTGGATGAAAGCCCCGCCCCCGAGGAAGGCGAGGAATCGCAACGCTCTTATGAAGAGGGGTTTATACCGGAATCAGGGCAGATGGAGCAGCAGCAGAGGGTGGAAGAGGTCTTAAGTGAGGTGCGCTCATTTTTAGAGAAGGCGGGATTGAAGCAGGACGTGGAGTTCCGCCTGGAAGAGCGGGGCATCGTCATGGAGATGCCTGAACGGATCTTCTTTGAGCGATCCCGCGCCGATCTGCGCGGCGAAGCGCGCCAGGTGCTGGATCAACTTTCCGAGATGTTTTATAAGATAGAGGAGACGGTGATCGTGGAGGGGCATACCTGCAACCTGCCGATCAGCACCCCGGAGTTTCCCAGCAACTGGGAGCTTTCGGTAATGCGCGCGGTGCGGGTGACCCGCTATCTGGTTGAAGAACGGGGGCTGGATCCGCGCCGCTTCACCGCTACCGGATTTGGGCAGTACCATCCGCTGGAATCTAATGACACGGCCGAGGGGCGGGCCAGGAATCGCCGGGTGACCATTGTTATCTCGGTCTAGCCGTCGCATAAATTAAGGATGAACAGGGGGCAATCGAAACATGGCGGAGCAGGCTCGGAAAGAGACGGATATTAAAGAGGGCGGCGGCAAGCAAAGCACAAAGAAAAAACCCCGGTATCTGTATGCTCTGGCCTTTGTGCTGCTGCTCCTGGCGCTGTCAGCCGGCTTGTATTTTACCGGTTTGCTCTCCCGCTTTCTACCGGGCCAGGAGCAGGAGGTGTCGCCCGATGCTCCTCCCCGCTATTCGCTGCCGCTAAGTGAGTTTCAGGTTAATCTGGCTGATGCCGGAGCGAGACGCTTTTTGCGGATGACGATCTATCTCGCCTATGACGAAAGCGCCCTGGCCGAAGAGATCGCGGCGCGGGAACCGGAGATGCGCTCAGAGATCATTGCGGTATTGCGTGATAAGACCGTGGCCGATCTGGAAGGACCGGAGGGTATGGCTGCGCTGCAGGAGGCGATACTGGCGCAGCTCAATCAGATGCTGCAGGAGGGGCAGGTCAGTTCCATCTATTTTACCGAGCTCCTAATTCAATAGAGACAAGTGGGTGGTTGGTTATGGATCAGCGGCTAAAAGAATCCGAGGCAGCCGCTCAGAAGGTGATCCGGGATTTTGATCCGGATGATGATTTAAACGGCGGATCATACCCGGACACTCCTGTTGTGCGCAAAGTAGAGTTTCAACCGCTGCCGGCGCCGGTTTCTGCGTTGTCGGCGAAGGAGCCTTCCCCGCGCTTTTTCGGCATCCCGCTATCTTTAAGCGCGGAGCTGGGTAAAATTGCTGTTCCGGTGAGCGAGCTGATTAGTTTAAAACAAGGCTCAACGCTGAAATTGCAGCGGGTGGCTGATGAGCGGGTTTTGATCCTGCTTAACGAGACTCCGTTTGCCCATGGTGAAGTGGTCGTGATCAATGAGCGTTTCGGTATACGGGTAACCTCCTTGCTGGGTGAAGGGACTTCATTTTCAGCCGGGCCAAACCGGGGAGAGAGGGATTAGGGTGAGAGAATATTTGTATATCTTTCAGGTATTCGGCTTGCTCCTGCTCATTATCGCCGGCGCATACCTGGTGACGCGTTACGGGCTGCGCTCTTTATACCCTAAGCTGAGCAGAGGTTTTCTCACCGTGCTGGAAAGGGTGCCTTTGGACCATAAAAGCGGTAGTGCCCTGCTTCTGGTCAAAGCGGGAGAAGAGCTGATGCTGATTGGCGTGTCTCAGAACGGGGTATCGCTGCTCAAAGAGCTGCCGCCGGAAAGTATGCCGGATACGCAGCCGGATGAAGCAGCCGGACGCACTCACGCCGGGATCTCTTTTGCCCGGATCATGGAGGGCGTGAAACGCGGGCGTTTTACCCCCCCGCCGGAAGAGGGGGGGCGCGAGTGAACCGCTCTTTCCGCATTATCCTGCCGCTACTGATCGCTCTGTTTTTCCTGGGCTTTTGCTTTGAGGCGACGGCAACGGCCCAGCCTGTACAACTGCCTCAGTTTGAGCTGCGCCTCGGTGACGGAGACGGCGAACCTCAAGACCTGGTCGGCTTTTTGCAGCTGCTGCTGATCCTGGCCCTGTTAACCCTGGCTCCGGCTTTTATTATGCTGATGACCGCGTTTACCCGGATCGTGGTGGTGCTCTCTTTTACCCGCCACGCTTTGGCCACTCAGCAGATCCCGCCGAATCAGGTGGTGATCGGTCTGGCTCTGTTCCTGACCTTTTTTGTCATGCAGCCGGTTGCGGCCCAGGTAAACGAGCAGGCGATCCAACCCTACCTGGAGGGCGAGATTACACAGGAAGAAGCTTTTGCCTTGGGAGAAGAGCCGATCCGGGAGTTTATGTTTTACCACACCCGGGAAAAAGACCTGGCCCTGTTTCTGGATATAGCCGGCCTTGCCCCTCCGGAGACCCGAGCCGATGTTCCCCTGCATATTTTGGTACCCTCTTTCGTAATCAGCGAGCTGAAAACCGCTTTTCAGATGGGTTTTATGCTTTTTGTGCCGTTTTTAATTATTGACATGGTTGTGGCCAGCACGCTTATGTCTATGGGTATGTTCATGTTGCCCCCGGTGATTGTCTCCATGCCCTTTAAAATCTTGCTTTTCATCCTGGTAGACGGCTGGCATCTGGTTGTGAAATCACTTTTGCAGAGTTTCGGCTAGGAGGAATCAGGCGTAAGATGACTCCGGACGGTTTGCTGACGGTGGTAGGCGAGGCGGTAGTGATCATTTTGGTCATGCTGGCGCCCCTGCTGGCATTCGGCTTGGCGGTGGGGCTGACTGTCAGTATCCTGCAGGCAGCTACCCAGATCCAGGAGCCCACTTTGGCTTTTGTGCCGAAAATCGTAGCCGTTTTGCTGGCGATTCTGTTTTTCGGCGGCTGGATTATGAACACGGTGGTGGATTTTACTTTGCGCCTGTGGGGGGAAGGATTTGCGCTGTTTTAATGGAGCTGATCCTGGAAAAGTGGTTCTTTTTTCTGCTGATCTGGACCCGCCTGGTGGGGATTGTATTTCTCTTTCCGTTTTTCAGCTGGCGGGGTGTCCCTGTGGCTCTGCGCCTGTGGCTCTCCCTGGTCCTGGCGGTGCTTCTGTTTTTCTCGCTGCAAGGAGAGCCGGCGCCGGCGCCTGAGGACTCGGTCAGGCTGGTGCTGCTCATAGCGCAGGAAGCCTTGACCGGACTGGCTTTAGGCTACCTCACCTTGTTATTCTTTTCGCTCTTTGTCAATGCCGGCCAGATGATCGATTTAAGCTCAGGGTTAATGCTCTCGGCGGTGTTTGACCCGCAATTCGGCGGTCAGGTAACTTTCATGGGTCAGTTCTACTATCTGCTGGCGCTGGTATTTTATCTGACTT
>JAGXSR010000005.1 GCA_018333405.1 Dethiobacter sp.
CGGGCTGCGTGTCGACGAACGGCTACCCAAACCGGTTTTTATGCCCGCCCATCCAAGCGAAAAAATGGGCTGCGAGGACCCCCGGCTGGTAGCTATTGACGAGCGAGTCTATATGCTGTATACCGCGTATGACGGCGTCATCCCCCAGATTGCTTTGGCCTCCATCGATAAAGATGACCTTATCCACCGGCGCTGGCAACAATGGCGCCGCCACGGCCTGGTTTTTCCCGGCTTTACGAATAAAGATGCCGTCCTCTTCCCGGAAAGATTTAACGGCAAACTGGCCATGTATCACCGCATCGCTCCCAGCATCTGGGTCGCCTTCTCCGACTCATTTGACACCCCCTGGCCCCGGGAAGGTCATAAAATTATTATGGGCAGCCGCTCGGGAATGATGTGGGATGCGGTTAAAATCGGCGCCGGCGCCCAACCGCTCAAAACCCGCTTCGGCTGGATGCATATTTACCACGGAGTAGATTATAGTTTCCGCTACTGTCTGGGCGTTTTTCTCACTGCCCTAGACGACCCGGCGCGGCTGATCTACCGCTCCCCCAATTCCATTCTGGAACCGGAAAAGTCTTATGAAACAGGCCAATCCGGCCAAAGCTGGGTGCCGAATGTGGTTTTTACTTGCGGCGCTGTCCCTGTTACGGAGAAAGCGGTTCTGGATGAGGACGATGAAATTTTAGTCTATTACGGTGGAGCGGATACGGTGATCGGCGTCGCCACCGCCCGTATTTCCGACCTTATCCCTTTACGCTACCGGCGCCGCGATTAAAAGCCATACTGCACAGATCTACTGCCGATCGGTAATTAAAAATACAGGGCTGCCCCAAGTTGGATTTGAGGCAGCCCGTTTTTCGTCTGCAGCCATATATCGTTTTGTTTTACCGGAAAAGCGCTTTTCTCCTCCGCCGGCGAAAACGGCGTATGGCCAAACCGAGCAGCAAGACTATAACAGCCAGAAGCGTCAGAACAATCAGAAGCGGCCAGACGATCACCGGGAAGGCGTTAACCGGGTTAATCCGGCCGGCGGTGGTGCTGTAATACGGATCTATCTGCGGGAGGCCGGCGGCATTTAAAGGCTGGCCGGCGGCGTATTCCACCACCGTCTGCCATACTTTCAACTCCTGACCGTTGATACGGACAATAAGGTCATCCAGCCTTTCTTTGGGAACAGGGTTGCCGGAAGCGTCTTTCAGCTCCAGGTTGAGCATTGGCAGCATCTCCCCCACCATCGGCAGAAAAGAGAGGATATAAGAGTCGGTAACTACATGATATAGCTTTAGATCGCCCAGTTTCAAAGGCAGATAACCATCGTCCCCTCTTCCCTGCGGGCCATCGCCGGTATAAATCTGCGCCCGGGTCACCGCTCCCAGTGAGCCTGGAAGCAGAGCGGTGGGAACAGCTTGGTCCATAAACGGAACGGTAAATAAAACTGCGTTTTCCGGGTCATAATCGTAGCGCAGACCGGAAAACTGCAGAAAATAACTGTCGCCCATCAGCTGCGCCAGCAACACCGCCACTTCCAGAATTCGGCGCACCTCTTCGCCGGTCAAAAAAACGGAAACGATCGGATAGCCGGCATAACCATCCGGCCCTATACCTAAGCCTATCTGCATCACCAAATCGTAAAAAGATACTTCCCCGCGGGAATATTCCAGGGTTCCGGGGGTGATTCCGCCGCGGATGGAACCATTGGCCTGAATGGCGATATCCACCCTTTGACCCGTCAGCTCCGAGGTGACCTTGCGCATGGCGTCGGCAACGAAGTTGCCGAAGGGGCTCTCCTGCAGAGGAGGTTTGTCCGGTATTTCAAAATCAGAGAGCGCCACCGTGTCGAGTATATTTTGAAAACGCCCGCCGGTCAGGCGCATAACCAGGGAATTCAACTCTGCGGAAAACTGATCGATTATGGCGGCAATCTCCGGATCCAGGGCATAGCGATCATCGATAGGCTGCAAAAAAGCTTGATTATTTTCCACGTTGCGCGCCCTGACCTGCCCGCTTTCCGGGTTGAAAGCCAGCTCCAGCCGGCCGAGGTATTTCAGCAAAGAGCCCGCCTGAACAATCAGCACCCCGTTTTCTTCAACCGGCTCATAAAGCGCGGTGTGGCAGTGCCCCCCGACGATCACGTGCAGGCCGGACACCGCACGAGCCAGCGCCCGATCTTCTTCCACCCCGGCATGAGTGAGGGCGACAATTACATCGGCGCCTTTAGCTATAAGCTCAGCCGTTAAATCCCGCGCCGTTTCTACCGGATCAGAGAACTCCAGGGGCTCATAGTCGTAGGCCACGCCCTGAGCAGCTTTCCCCATCAGCCCGAACAGTCCGACTTTCAAACCGTTTTCCAGCTCGATCAACTGAGAGCGGCGGAAAAGCTGCCGCATCGCCAGAATGTGGTCCTTCGGCGCGACGGCATTACCAGCCAAAACCACAGTCCGATCATGGGCTTCGGGATACCCCGCCGTTTGAAGATAGCGCGCCAGGGTTTCCGTTCCGTAATCGAATTCGTGGTTGCCAATAATCACCGCGTCATAGCCGATTTCCTGCATTATAGTCAGTTCAGGAGCAAACCCTTTGGGCGCCAGCCAACTGTACGGAGAGCCGCCGATAAAATCGCCGCTGTTTAAAAGCAATACCGGTTCGCCGGCCGCCGCCTTTTCAGCCCGGATCTCCTGCACCGCGGTCGCCAGGCGGGCAAAGCCGCCCACCGCCGGGTCCGACGCTTCGGGACGAAAGTCTGTTGTCGGCGAATGGGGGATCAGGGCTGCATGTTCATCGTTGGTGTGCAGAATGGTAAAATGGATCTCCTCCGCCGGGCTCGCAGCGGCTTGAAGCGTCCCGGCCCAAGGCAAAGTCCGCACTACCGCCAGGCATAAGGCTGCTACCGCTATGAACATCGGCGCCAATAATAAAACTTTCGGCAAGAACTTTTTTGCTCTGAACATAATAACCTCCCGTAAATTTTATGCGCTTACGGTAATTATAGCACATTACTTGATAACAGGAACTTTCAAATATTTCTGATAAGGAACTAAGTGGAAACCAAGAAAACAAGGAAACCAAGGTATTCGCCCATGGCCGTCAGTTGCCGGAAGCGATAACAAGGGGTTCGAGAAATAACTCCATCTTCCCGCCGCAGGCCATACCCTCTTCGGCAGCGGCGTCAGCGGTCAGGTTAAGGATAAATGTCTTCGGCTCCGCCCGCCCTGTTAACGACAGCGCTTCCCGCCTTACTTCCGCTTCAGCGCAACCGCCCCCCACAGTGCCGCTGATTTGCCCATCCGCAAAAATTAGCATTCGGGTTCCGGCCTTACGAGGTGTGGAGCCGTACGCTTTAGTGATAGT
>JAGXSR010000006.1 GCA_018333405.1 Dethiobacter sp.
AAGGACGACTCTATATTTCCGTGTTCTCTTTTTAATGCGCAAATTGGACCTATGTTGTCTGTTTTCATTTTAAGCCCTCGGTATATAGATCAAACCGTAGAAGATAAAAGAATAAACAGAAAGCAGCGCCGCCGACGACAGCAATATATACAAAGAGATCGACTTGCTAATTACCCGGCTGAAGCGTCCAAACAGGTAGGCGATAATGCCTAGCACGGGGAAAAGATAGCGGCCCTGAGGCTGAAATGCCGACTCCCAGGAGAAATAGAAGGCCAGATAGAGAATATAAGCTGAAAGCAAGATCAAAGCGATCAGGAAATACCTTGCCTCCCAGCCGGCCGGCCATAAGCGGTAAATGAGGAAAAGGGTCAGCACAATATACAAGATCAGCATCAGCCGGTAATAATTTGCTGAACCAAAAAACTCCATATGCCCGTACGCCCCGGCAAAGGTAAAAAAAGTGCCCAAGTGCCAGTTGTAAGGCTCTCGGAACAAGGCTAAAGCATCCACACCCCGCCGCTTCAGATTAAGATCGGGGTGGCCCGCGTCGATATCCCTTACGGAAGGCCTAAATTCGGGCTCAGCCGTCAACTCTTGGATCTCTCTTAAATTTTCTCCTCTGTTTGGTCCGTGAATCGAGTAATCAAGCGCATATTTGGCCGATACCAAAGCGGCGAACAAAAAAATCATAACCATGGTTTTTACTAAAATCTGCCGGCGATCGCTTCTTATATATAAAAACCACAAACCCCAGATGATCAGAAATAAAAAATACAGCCGAAAATTTTCTTTGGCAAAATATAAAAGCGTCACACTAAGTATTGTCGGTAGGCTTTTGTAAAACTGATGGACACCGGTGGGGCTGTTAAAATATTGCATCAGCCGGCTTTTGTCATTTACAAGTTGTGCGCTGATTAAGAAAGTCAGAAATATGGCAAAAGCGTCGGAATTAACATAGCTGAACGTATACCATATTTGCGGTGTAAGAAGCAGGACAGCGTAGATTAGCCACTGATCGCCCGGCGTCCTGAGCGCCATCAGAACGAGAATCAACAGCAGTAAAATATTAAACAGCCTGGCTGACAAAAGTATATTTCCGGTGAGCGGGGTAAGCAGCGCGGTAAATTTTCCGGCGGCAAGGTAATAAAAATCAGGCAGGTTCAACCTTGATTTTCCGAAAGCCGAATATGAATCAAGCGTTTCCGGGTCGCCGATAGCCGGGGGCAGCCAGTTGTCGCCGCTATAATATTCTACGGCTTCAAAGTGCACTCTCTCATCGGGGTGGCTGTCAAAAGCGCTGGTTGTGGCCATGATTACCGCCAGCGCTACCGCTGCGAGCAGCGCTGTCAGCAAAATGACTCGAAAAATATGGGGCGCGGTGGTCTTGTCGGAAAGATTTGCCGGTTCCGCGATTCTAGTCTTTACGGGTAAAAACATGTTTACCGCCTTCTTTGCCAGTTGTTACCGTACGGTAGAGCGGCCAAACGCACAAATTCATAATTCAGGGCCAGGCTGTGAAGCACAAAACCCAAATACCCTTAAAAGAAGTATCCGCAAGAAGCGTATAGATGGTATACTGTTTTAGTGTATATCAATACATGGGCGAGGCGCCGGTTCCAATGAAAATTATAGAGAAATGTAAAGATAAAGTCAATGGCTATTAAAAACCGAAGCGGTGCTATATTCTGAATTCTGATTTCTGAATTCTGATTGGGCAAGGTAGGAGTTCATAAACGTTATGACGAATAAATCAGGCGGGGGCGGCAGATCAGGCCGCGGCCGGCAAGGCAACTTGATTATGCAGATGAGGTGGCGATGAATTGCGTATTTTAGTCACAGGCGGAGCGGGCTTTATCGGTTCGAATTTTTTAAACTGTTATCTGCCCTCTTATCCGGAGCATACATTTATCAACCTGGACGCGCTTACATACGCAGCCAACCTGATCAATCTGAAAGGGGTGGCGGCCCGGCCCAATTATCGTTTTGAACGCGGCGATATCAGCGATTACAGCCGGGTCAGGGAGATTTTTGAACAGCACGATCCGGACCTGGTCGTTCACTTTGCGGCGGAAAGTCACGTGGACCGGAGTATTGTCGGCCCGGCCGATTTTGTCCGGACAAATATAACCGGCACTTTTAACCTGCTTGAAGTATGCCGCGGAATGTGGGGCCGGAAAGAGGGCAAACTGTTTCACCAGGTCAGCACCGACGAGGTCTACGGCTCCCTGGGACCATCCGGACTGTTTGCCGAAACAAGCCCGTATGCCCCCAGCAGCCCATATTCCGCTTCCAAGGCTGCCGGCGATCACCTAGTCAGAGCATATGCCCATACTTACGGTTTACCGGTCACCATCACCAACTGCTCCAATAACTACGGTCCGTTTCAGTTTCCGGAAAAGCTGATCCCGCTGATCATTATAAATGCCCTCGAGGGCAGGCCTCTGCCTGTTTACGGCTTGGGAGAAAATGTGCGGGACTGGCTTTTCGTGGAAGATCACTGCGCGGCGATCTGGGCGGTAATCCATCGGGGCAAACGCGGGGAAACTTATAATATCGGCGGCGCCAACGAGTGGAGAAACATTGATATCGTTCATCGGATCTGCGATGTACTGGGAGAAGAAACTCAAACAAACCCGGATATTTATAAAAAATTAATTACTTTTGTTCAGGATCGACCCGGACATGATCTGCGCTACGCCATCGATGACCTGAAAATTAAGCGGGAGCTGGGATGGCAGCCCAATGAGACTTTTGCCACAGGATTACGGAAAACTATCCGCTGGTACCTGGACAACCAGTCCTGGGTAGAGAGCGTTAAAACAGGCGATTACCGGAAATGGATGGAACAAAACTATCGTGAACGGCTGACCGGATAAGGAAGTTGCCATCGGTGTATTCTCGTTGAGTCCGATGCAGCCTGGCAGGCAGTCTGCCGGATATAAAAAAGGAGTAGAGAGATGAAGGGGATTATATTGGCCGGCGGCGCCGGCACCAGGCTGTATCCATGCACTGCTTCCACCAGCAAACAGTTGTTGCCGGTCTATGATAAGCCGATGATCTACTACCCGCTATCTACGCTGATGCTGGCCGGGATCAGAAAGATATTGATCATTTCCACGCCGGAGGATACGCCTAAATTTGCCTCTGTCCTCGGCAACGGGGAGCAGCTGGGTTTGGATATTTCGTTCAGGGTGCAGGAAACCCCGGGCGGGATCGCCCAGGCTTTTTTAGTCGGGGAAACGTTCATCAACGGTGACAGCGTTTGTCTGATCCTGGGCGATAATATATTCTACGGGCATGGCTTGCCCGAGCTGCTGCGGCGGGGTGGAAACTTAAGCCAAGGGGCACTGGTTTTCGGTTACTGGGTCAACGATCCGGAGCGCTACGGGGTCGTGGAATTTGACAGCGGCGGAACGGTGCTCAGCATTGAAGAGAAGCCGCGTCGGCCGAAGTCCAATTATGCTGTGCCGGGGATATATTTTTATGATCCGCAGGTGGTACGGATTGCCAGGGGCTTACGGCCGTCCGCGCGCGGCGAGCTGGAAATTACTGATGTGAATAAGGCGTATCTGGAAAACAAGCAGCTTTCTGTCGAGATGCTGGGCCGGGGTATTGCCTGGCTGGACACCGGAACACCGGACAGCCTTCTGGAAGCGGCCGGCTTTGTGGCCACTATTGAGCGCAGGCAGGGTTTAAAAATTGCCTGTATCGAAGAGGTGGCTTACCATATGGGCTATATTGATGACGGCCGGATGCGCAATTTGGTCTATAAGCTACCCAGGAGCACCTATAAGGAATACCTGGAAAGAATATTGAAATAGATGCGCACATGGCCGCAGAATGCTTGAAGAGATGATCAAAAGCGGATGGAGCTAAAGCGAATGGTGGATGAAAAAAACAGGGGTTCTGAGTGGTTTAAAAAACCGATCGAGGGGGTAATCATTAAAAAACTGGTCAAGCATCCTGACCGGCGCGGTTTTTTATGCGAAACTTTCCGACTGGACGAGCTGCCCGCGGATCTTAAACCGGTTATGAGTTACGTTTCCTATACCGAGCCGGGTGTAGCCCGGGGCCCGCACGAACACCGGGAGCAAACCGATATCTTTGCTTTCATCGGTCCAGGGAATTTTCTGTTAAAACTGTGGGACAACCGCAGAAACAGCCTGACCAGGGGAAGCTGGATGGAAATTGTCGCCGGCCGGGACAACCCGCTTACCGTGATTATACCCCCGGGCGTAGTGCACGGTTACCGGAATATTTCCGCTGCCGGGCGCGGCATGGTTTTAAATTTTGCCGACAGGCTGTACATGGGCTGGGGCCGTCAGGAGGCGGTGGATGAGATCCGGCATGAGGACGATCCCGACAGCCCGTTCAGTTTGGATTAAGCGAATCCAGGTGAGGGTGTGCCATTGACCAAAATATTGCTGTTGGGCAAAAGCGGCCAGGTCGGCTGGGAGCTGCAAAAGATCCTGCCTTTGCTGGGAGAACTGGTCGCAGTGGGCAGCGCAGAACTTGATTTAACGGATTTTAACGCGGTGCGTCGGCTGGTGAGAGAGCTTAAGCCGGAAATAATCGTTAACGCCGCCGCTTATACCGCCGTTGACCGGGCCGAAGAGGAAGCGGAGCGGGCGATGGCGATAAACGCGACCGCTCCGGGGGTTTTGGCGGAAGAGGCGGCCCGGATCGGCGCCTGGGTGGCGCACTACTCCACAGATTATATTTTTGACGGCAAAAAAGGCTCGCCCTATCTGGAAGAAGATAGCCCTAATCCGCTCACCGTCTATGGCCAAAGCAAACTGGCCGGAGAAAAAGCGATCCGTGAGACCGGAGCGGCGCATCTGATATTCCGGACCAGCTGGGTTTACGGACTGCGCGGGAAAAATTTCCTGCTGTCCATTTTGCGCCTGGCCAGGGAAAAGGAAGAGCTGGGTATCGTGGATGATCAGATCGGGACACCTAACTGGTGCAGGACGCTGGCTGAAGCGACCGCCTGCGCTATAGAATGTATAAACTGTAACCCGGCAATAAAGAGCGGGCTGTCCGGGATCTATCATCTTTCCGCCGCCGGGAAAACCAACTGGTATGAATTTGCCGGCCGGATTCTGGCGGCCGATCCGCTTAAACAAGAGCAGCTGTGCCGGAAGCTAAACCCTATTAAAACGGACAGCTATCCTGCCGCCGCCAGGCGGCCTCTCTATTCCGTGCTCGACAACAGAAAATTTCAGGCTGCGTTTGGATTTCTGTTTAAACAGTGGGACTGCTATTTGCGGGATCTGTTCGGGGAAGGCGCTTAAGTCTTCTTAAAGGCGGCTTAGGCGCGAAGCGGGAGGAAAATAACCCCCCTCACCCTGACCCTCTCCCCCCACAGGAAGCGCGGGGGGAGAGGGG
>JAGXSR010000007.1 GCA_018333405.1 Dethiobacter sp.
AATAACGGTGAAAGAAATTGTAGGTTCTTAGAAGCAGGGGTGCGGAAGATGAGGTAAAAGCACATCCCCCGCATTTACCGCAACCACAGCTGTCGCGTCAACAGGCGCCAGGATTTTTTGCAGGTTAGAGCTTAATTGCTCCGCCTGGGTAAAAGAGCGGCTCCCGGCAGCGGCAGATATACTCACAGTAAGCGATCTTCCTCCGACAAGCACAGCTTGTGCAACGATAGCCTCCTGCGCCGCTTTGGCGCCGGCCTGAATAACCACAATCGCCATTACTCCGACAAACAAGCTTACAGCGGTAAGCACAGAGCGGCCCGGGCGCGTTCTTACCCCCAGCCAGGCGATCAGGAACGTCTTTAAAATCATAGTTTTTCCTCTATGAGCAGGCCATCGGATATGCGCAGCACCCGCGCCAGCCTCTTTGCGATCTGAGTTTCATGGGTAACAACAACCAGCGCGGCGCCTGTGTCTTTTACCAGGTTGAGCAGCAGATCGAGAATCATTCCGCCTGTGTCATGATCCAGCGAACCGGTCGGCTCATCAGCCAAAATGACCCTTGGGCAATGTATCAGAGCACGAGCTATAGCCACCCGCTGCTGCTCGCCTCCTGATAATTGGTCGGGTTTATGTTTGGCCCGCTCACTTAAACCAACCTTTTCCAAAGCTGCGCACACTGCGCGCCTGCGCTCTACTTTCCGACCCGGCCTGTACAAAAGCGGCGCTTCTACATTTTGAAAAGCGCTAAGCCTGCTCATCAGGCAAAACCTTTGATATACGAAACCAAACATTTCGCCTCTTAAACAGGCCAGGCTGCGATCACCCATGGTAGTTGTTTCATAGCCGTCTACCAGATACGAGCCCTGGTCTAAGTTGTCCAACAAGCCCAGCAAACCGAGCAGGGTGCTTTTCCCCGTTCCCGAACGCCCTAAAACTGCTACAGACTCACCAGGCGAGATCTTGAGCGAAATGTTCTGCAATAATTCAAGAGCCGCACCGGAAGGCAGATGGATAGTTTTTTGAGCATCCCTGAGCTCAAGCATAAGGCGCTCCTCTATCTGAGATTGGCGATGCCGGGCGAGGGAACAATAACCTGGTCGCCGGCTCTCAAACCGCTGGTAATCTCTACATAAGAGCCGTCCGTGATACCCAAAGTCACATCGCGCAGCAGGCGCTGCCCATCCTGATACAAATAAACCTGCCCGCGCCGGCTTATACCCGCAACTGCCTCAATGGGTAAAACAACAGCATTGGTCACTTTTGCTGTGGTTAAAGCCAGCAAGCCGGGGGCGCCTTCCAACAGCCTGAGATTTGCGGGAGCGGCCGCAATAACTACCACCCCTTGCGTAAAATCGGTTACCTGAATAGCGCCCCCAAATAAAAGATAACCGGCGTTGTTGTCTCCATTGTAATTGTCTTCATTGTTATCTTCTTCATAGTCTTCATCATTGTCTTCGTTGCCCTCTTCATAGTCGGGGTCGAGGATATAACCGCCTGCTCCAGGCACAAACGGGGTTCCTAAAATTGGGCTGTCAAACAGGCCAGGACCGTTGGTAATCTCGGCCCTGGCCGATATGATGCCCTCGAATAACCGGTGCAGCTTTTCAGGCGGCACAATCGCTTGCAGCGCAAAGCCGGTATAGCGGGCGTTAAATACAGGAAGTCCGGCTGTTACTTTTGCCCCCGGCAATACAAGCAGATGTTCTATGACACTGTTCTGAGGCAAACTGATCTGCTCGATTAAACCCTTAGGCAGCTCTTTGCCCAGAGCTGCCCGGTCATCTTTTGTTATGCCGTCCCTCGCTAAAACAAGGCGTTCGGAATCAGCGCTGTTTTTAGCGGCCGGCCTTACACCGAATCTGTTTTTACCCATGTCTACAAGTATTCCGTCTGCCGGGGCGGTTACGCGAAACTGCGGGTTAGCAACTACGTTAGCGTCAAGGACCAGCACAGAGGTCATCGTGCGAGTCTCTGCTCTTACCGTCCGGAAAGCCTGCTCTTCCGGCACTGCGCCAACAGCCTTATTCTCTCCGGCAAAATCTTTTTGCTCAGGCCATAAAAGATACGCCGCAAGCACAGTGGCCAGAAAGAACAGGCCGCCGTATTTGAGCAATTTCGGCAAACCGGCTTTTGACTTATTGCTCATCAGCGGTGCGGTAAAGTGACATGGGATTTACTGTAACGAAATGCTGGAAGCCGCTGGGGTCGCCCAACTCGGCTTTTCTGACATTTTCTGCATGGAGATCTCTACCGGCCTGATCAAGCTTTTCACGCATAAACTCACCTTCCGGAATAACATATTTTAGCATATGCAGGGCCTTTTCCGCCCGGGCCTCATCCTTGCCGCGCTGCTCCAGCCATTCCGTGGTCCAGACATGTTCCCAGTACGATTGCGCATGAGCAACGCCGCCTCCTTCCTCGACCCACGCCCCTCCGGTATCGGGCACTTCTCCGGGAAATTTAAACCCCGGCGGCAGTTCCAGCTGCGCTTTGGCCTCCAGGAATTCCTGCTGATAACCGCCTTGATCCAAAAGTCCAGGTTCCGTCTGCCCCATTGCGCCGCATCCGGCCAAAATCAAAGCCGCCGCTATCAGATAAACCGAAACTGTTATTCGAATCAAATAAACCAGCTCCTTCAGTTTGAATAACCGGGCGCCTTCTGTCTGGCAGAAAACGCCCGGACTTTTCAGCACAATCCGTCCGCTTCGAATAAAAACCGGGCAGGCCAAAACACGGGCAGCTAACGCTGCTTTAACTCTAGAAAGTCAAGGTGCCCGCCCAATAATTATCCGCCCACGGCCATGTCACGCTGTTCATGCGACCGTTAAAAGCAAAGCGTGTCCCCTGCGGGATAGTCGAGCTGCCGGTGCTGCTCAGGTGGAAGTTTCTCCAGCCCAGGCTATCCCACTGCTCAGTGTTGGTAAATTGTACACCGGCTCTATTTCTAAGCCCGAGCCGCGTAACGTTCGCCGTATTGTTGTTGAGGTTCAGCCTGACCTGTCCGGTTGTAGTGGTAGTGCGCCATGTAGTGTACTGAACTAAGGTTCCGTCTCTGTTCATATATCCGTCGATATTTTCCTGGGACTGGGCCAGAATTAGAGCGCCGCTTAAAACAATCGTCACGCATACCAATACGCACAAAATTAACTTTTTCATAAAGCTACCTTCACCTTTCATGTTATTATCTGTTAAACTGAAAGTCAACGGCTATTTTAAGGCTTTAAAGCATTCAGGCCTGTATCACCTCCCACATCACCATGTCCCGCACATCGGCTTTTACCGGTCGGAAAGAGCTTCCTGCGTGACTGTTTCTGCAAAAAGGACATGTGGATTTAATACGGCTGCGAATAAGATCGTAAGTGGTGTCGATAAGGCTTCAATTACTGCAGATATTACTGGCTTTGGTTAATATTTTACCCCCCCCCGCAAAAATGTCAAGCCTTTTTCCCCTAAACCAGAGCTTACGCATGAATAA
>JAGXSR010000008.1 GCA_018333405.1 Dethiobacter sp.
CGCCGCGGAGCTGGAAACCCTGCCCGGCATCGGTGCGCTGCGCGCCCAACGTATCGTTGAGCACCGTGAAAAATACGGCTATTTTAAAGATATAACCGAAATTATGGATGTGAGCGGTATAGGCCAAGGGATCTTCTCCACCATCGAGGATTTGATCACCGTCTATTAGCCGGGCGCGCAAATAACAAACGAATCAGGCCTGCGGATTCGCTTCATCCTGCTTCCATGAACTTAAATAAGCCTGCTGTTGTGTAGTCAGACTGTCTATACTGATGCCCATAGATCTGATTTTTAACAGCGCTACCTCATGGTCTGCCTGCGCCGGCAGATTAATCACCTGTTTAGGCAGCGGCTCTTTGTTATGAACCAGGTACAACATCGCCAAAAATTGTAAAGCAAAAGAGAGGTCCATGATCTCCGCCGGATGCCCGTCGGCCGCAGCCAGATTGACCAATCTTCCTTCGCCGAGCAGGTAGACGACGCGCCCGTCTTTAAAGCGGTAGGCGTCTATATTTTGGCGCGGCTGCCCCTGATGTTCAGCCAGGCGTTTCAGTACGGCTATATCGATCTCCACGTCGAAATGGCCCGCGTTGGACAATATGGCCCCGTTTTTTAGAGCGGCGAAGTGCTCTTCCCGGATGATCTGTTTGCAGCCGGTGGTGGTGACAAAGATATCGCCCAGCGCGGCGGCCTCCAGCATAGGCATTACACGGTATCCTTCCATCACCGCTTCCAGCGCCCGCACCGGGTCTATTTCCGTGACAATAACCCGGGCGCCAAGGCCCGCGGCGCGGGCGGCTACTCCGCGCCCGCACCAGCCATATCCTGACACAACCACTGTTTTCCCTGCGATGAGCAAGTTGGTGGTGCGCATAATCCCGTCCCAAACTGATTGCCCGGTGCCGTAACGGTTATCAAAAAGGTACTTGCAGTAGGCGTCGTTGACGGCGATCACCGGAAAGGCTAAATACCCGTTGTCGGCCATAGCCCGCAGGCGGATTAAACCGGTGGTGGTCTCCTCGGCCGCCCCTCGGACCTGAGCAAGCAGATCCGCCCTCTCCCGGTGCAGCGCGGTAATCAGATCCGCCCCGTCGTCGATAATCAGGTCCGGCCCGACGGCAATAGTGCGGCGGATATGGTCAGCGTACTCTTCCGCGGTTACTCCATGCCAGGCGAATACCCGGATACCGGATTCCACCAAAGCGGCGGCGATTGCATCCTGGGTGGAGAGCGGGTTGCTGCCGGTTACGGTCAGCTCCGCGCCGCACTGTTGAAATACGCGCGCCATGTAGGCGGTTTTTGCCTCCAGGTGGATACAGACAGACATTTTCAAACCCTGAAATGGCCGGCTGGGGGAGTGCTTTTCGGCCAGGCCTGATAATACAGGCATATGGCGGCTGACCCAATTGATCCGTCTGTGCCCTTCCGGGGCCAGTTCGGGATGGCGGATTATGCTCATTTACTATTCTCCTCTTTCCTTGAAAAAATTTAACCTGCCGGTTTCAAGCAGGGGGCTAATTTTTGTGACATTTACTTTAATTCTCAGCCAGGCGTTTTAAATCCTGCCGGAAATAAATTTGCGGTCCAGATCTTAAAATAAATTATTTGCACAAGGATTTCTGCGCCAAAAAATAGAAAAACTTAAATATCGGCACAGTACTCTGATTTTCGGGCTCCTGGCGACCGGGACGGATATTTCGCAGGGCTGTTTTTTTGCGCAGCGATGGGCAGGTGGCATTTACGTGCGTGTATACGATCTGATTTTAAAGAAGCGTAACGGGGGAGAGTTGACCCGGGAGGAGATCGATTTTTTAATCTCCGGATATGTTGACGGGACTATTCCTGATTATCAAATTGCTGCCTTGACTATGGCCGTCTATTTTCAGGGGATGACCAAAAACGAGACCTTGGAACTGACTTATGCCATGGTCCGATCAGGGGATACAGTATCTTTGAGTAAAATACCCGGGATCAAGGTGGACAAGCATAGCACCGGCGGGGTAGGAGACAGCACCACTCTGGTTTTGGCGCCCTTGGTCGCCGCGGCCGGCGTGCCGGTGGCCAAAATGTCCGGGCGTGGTTTGGGCCATACCGGCGGCACTCTGGACAAGCTGGAGTCGATACCCGGTTTTAAGGTCGATTTGAGCGCGGCGGAATTTTTCCAGGCGGTCAGGGAAGCGGGAGCGGCGGTGATCAGCCAGAGCGGAAATCTGGTTCCGGCCGACAAAAAGCTTTACGCCCTGCGCGACCTCACCGCCACGGTAGACAGCTTGCCGCTAATTGCCGCCAGTATTATGAGTAAAAAGCTGGCTGCGGGCGCTGACGCTTTGCTCCTGGATGTAAAGACAGGAAACGGCGCTTTCTTAAAAGATCCGGAACAATCTTTTACTCTGGCTGAAGCGATGGTGGAGATCGGAACCGGCGCGGGCAAGCGGACGGTGGCTATTATAACCAATATGGACCAGCCCCTGGGCCGGGCTGTGGGCAACGCTTTGGAGATGGAAGAAGCGATCCGTATCTTAAGAGGGGAAGGTCCGGCAGATTTGGAAGAGCTCTGCCTGATCCTGGGCGGTCATATGCTGCTGTTAGCCCAAAAATCCTCCACTGCGGAGAGCGGGGCGGCTGCGCTTAAAGAGCTGATCAGCTCCGGCGCCGCTCTGGAAGCGCTGCGCCGGATGATCACCACGCAGCACGGGGAGAGCCGTGTGGTTGACGACACATCGTTACTGCCCCGGGCGCGGCATAGTGTAACTGTTCCAGCCGGCGCATCCGGTTTTGTGTGCCGGCTCAAGGCTGAAGCGGTAGGACTGGGGGCGATGATGCTTGGCGCCGGACGGATTACCAAAGAATCGAAAATCAATTTAGCCGCGGGGGTGACTCTGCTCAAAAAAGTGGGCGACAGAGTTGAATCCGGAGAAGCGCTGGCGCTTTTACACACAGACCACGAACCCGCTTCCAGCGTAGTGGAAGAAGTGCGCGCCTTAATCTCTGAAGCTTATGCTTGCAGCCGGGAGGCGACTGGGCCGCCGCCCCTGGTTCTCGGCTATGTGGATCAAAAGGGTGTCACCCGTTTGAAAAATCTTTAGGAGGTGTGCTGAAATGACCGAAAAACTGGCTTCGTATATTGACCACACTATCTTGAAGCCGGAGGCGACCCGGGAGGAAATTCTTAAGCTTTGCGCTGAGGCGGTAAAATATGAATTTGCCGCGGTCTGCATCAACCCTTGTTATGTTAAGACCGCCGCAAAGGCGCTTGCCGGCACAGCGGTAAAAGTTTGCACCGTGATCGGCTTTCCTCTGGGGGCTACCACCGCCGCGGTGAAAGCCTATGAAGCGGCCGAGGCTGTGGCCACAGGCGCCGGGGAGCTGGACATGGTCCTGAATATCGGCGCGCTGAAAAGCCGGGATGAAGGCGCCGTCCTCAAAGATATCGCGGCCGTGGTAAAGGCAGCCAGGGATGGCGTGGTCAAGGTGATTCTGGAGGCGCCGCTTCTGACCGAAGAAGAAAAAATTATCGCTTGCCGTCTGGCTAAAAAGGCGGGCGCTCATTATGTGAAGAGCTCCACCGGTTTTGGCCCCGGAGGAGCCACGGCCGGGGATATCCGCTTGATGAGGGAAACGGTCGGTCCGGCGATGGGGGTCAAAGCTGCCGGCGGGGTGCGCACCAAACAGGCGGCGCTGGAGATGATCGCCGCCGGCGCCACCCGTATCGGCACCAGCAACGGCGTGAGCATTATCGGTGCCTGAATTTAGATTCCTTGTTAAGCGATCGAGAAGACCGGCTGCAGAGGCGAATAATTATTCACTTCTGTTATTCCCAGGGGCGAAACAAAAATAGCTCGACCAAGATGGTTGTTTACAGGGCACGAGTTTCATGTTACAATGTTTAAAAGTGAATAGAGGTTCGCTAATGCAGTATCAGAAAGAAGAAGTAAGGGCGAGGATACTTGAATCCGCGCTGGATGAATTTGAGAAGTACGGTTTTGCGCAGGCCAATATGCGGCGGATAGCAAAGGGGGCGCGGGTCTCCACCGGCAACCTGTACCGGTATTTTAAAAGCAAAGATGAAGTTTTTGATGAAATAGTGCAGTCGGGCTACATGAATGTCTCCGCTTTGATGCTTGAGTCATACCGGCTGAGTGAGAACAGCAGATGCAACAATGTGGAGCTGATTGCCCGCCGCATCATCGGGAGCATTATGAGTGTATACTCCGGGTACGGGCGGCAGCTTTTGATTATCGCGGATAAAAGCAAGGGGTCAAAACATGAGAATTTTTTAGAAATATTAAGCGATATGGTCTTTAAACGGATCAAGGAGCAAATGTCGTATGAGATGAAAGACGCTGACGACATACTGCTTCGTTTAATATCGTCTGGTTTTGTGGAAGGCTTGTTCATGATCCTGCGCAGCATTAAGCAGCCTGAACGTGTAGAGGAACTTGTAAGCAGGATGCTGGTTTATTATTTTGACGATATCGAAAACAGGTTGAGTAAAATATGATCCTGCGCCGTCAAATAACCATTTATCCGGAGAAATGGACTAAAGAGAATACAGATCTGGGTCTGTATAATTTTTTGAAATAAAAGCGAACGCATATTCATTATTATGGAGGGAAGCCTGTGGATCGCCTGGCCCGGTTTATTGTAGAAAAGAGAAAATTTTTTTTGGGGCTGTTTATGCTGGTTTTGGCCATAAGCGTTCTCCTGGCGCCGATGGTGCGGGTAAATTACGACCTGACCAGATACCTGCCTGGAGATATGCAGATCAGCAAAGCCATTTCCGTCATGGAGCGCGAATTCGGCCTGAAGGGTTCGGCTCAGGTGATGGTCGAAGAGTCAAACATCCCAAGGGCGCTGCTCTTTAAAGATAAGCTTGAGCATGTATCCGGGGTCAACCAGGTACTATGGCTGGACGACTTTGCGGATGTGACAAAACCCTTGGCCTTAATCGACCGGGATCTGGTTGAGGATTATTATAAAGAGGGCCATGCGCTTTTCCAGGTTATTTTTGATGAGGGTGATCACAGCCTTAAGACAGGAAGCGCAATCCAGAAGATAGAAGAGCTGAATGACGGAAAAATATATCTGCGCGGGCCGGCGGCAGACGCCTTCAGGCTCAGGCAGACCGCCACATCAGAGGTTATGGTGATCATCCTTTTGGTCATACCGATCTTTTTGCTGATCCTCATCTTATCTACAAGTTCGTGGATTGAGCCGGTGCTTTTCATCGCCGCAATCGGAGTTTCCATACTGATCAATATGGGCACCAACGCGCTGGTCGGGGAGATTTCCTATATTACTCAGACCACAGCCGGCCTGATCCAGTTTGCCGTGACGATGGACTATTCAATATTTTTGCTGCACCGCTTCGGAGAAGAGCGCGCGAAGGGTGTTGAGACGAAAGCGGCCATGATCAATGCCTTGAAACACTCTTTTTCCGCGATCTCGGCCAGCTCTTTGACTACCATCGCCGGTTTTGCAGCTTTGATGTTTATGCGCTACGGTATTGGTTTTGATATGGGCTTGGTGCTGGCGAAGGGCGTGGCTTTAAGCCTGCTTTCAGTTTTACTTTTGTTGCCTGCCCTGGTCATCACCTTTGAGAAAGCGATTGAACGCAGCCATCATCGCCCGTTTATGCCGAATCTGAAAAAATTTGCCCGGGTAGTATTGAGGCTGCGGGTTATCCTGCCGGCGGTTGCCTTATTGCTGCCGGTAGCCTACCTGGCCCAGGGATCGAACCACTTCTTGTATGGCGGGGAAGCTGTGACGCCGCAGACCGAGATGGAGGATGTTTTTGGCAGATATAATCCCCTGATCCTTATGGTGCCGTCGGGCAGTATTCAGAGGGAATCCGCTTTGTCTGCCGCATTGGGCGATCTTGACGGTGTAAAGGATGTGCAGGCTTTGGTTACCGTGGCGGACAGCTCGATACCCAGGGAGATGATTCCGCAGGATATTGTCGATAACTTCCAGAGTGAGCGTTATTCACGCCTGACCGTGCTGCTTGATACCGGCATTGAGAGCGCCGCCTCCTTTGCCGCAGTCGGGAGCATCCGGGAAACGGCCAACCGATACTATCCCGGGCAGTTTCTGATGGTCGGTTCTTCGCCCGCGGTGTCCGAT
>JAGXSR010000009.1 GCA_018333405.1 Dethiobacter sp.
TGTAATGACACAGTAATGATATGTTGTATAATTTATTGACAAATACCATATGTTAAAGTCTTAAAAAAGGGAACTTTTTCTGCCGGAAACCGGTCTTACCGGTAAAGGCCAACAAGGGGGTTTTTTTATGCGCCACAAAATTGCTTTAATCCTGGCCGCCGCGCTGCTCTTAGCGCTTATCACCGCCGGTTGCGCGGCAAGCTCCGGCGACCCTGAGATAACCGGCTTGATTGTCGCCATCGAGGATAGACGGGTTTTGGTTGTGGCCGGACTGGACGAAGTCTCCACAAACTTTGAAGACTGGGAAGGCAACCGGGCTATCTACTTCACGGTGACCGATAAAACCGTGATCCAAGGCAGCGGCGGCAAGGGATCATTTGACGACCTGGCCGTCGGCCAAAAAGTGGAGGCCTGGGCGGATGGGGCGATCGCCGAGTCATTTCCGGAACAGGCAGCCGCTGAAAAAATATTGATTCTCAAATAGCCTGAAAACGGCGCCCTATTGACTCTAAACCTCCATAATCTGTATAATTAAGGTAGCAATGGTCAGGTAACCATTGATTAGTTGAAGGAGGATGAAGCGTGGCCGAGCTGACAGAGATAATGTCCTGGACTTTTGTTTCGGAGTGTCCGGTTCCAAGTGAGGTGCAACAGATCCTGATTGAAGGAGAAAAGGTGGAGGTTGCATACAAGACCATCCGGGATGCAGCCGTGGTGACCAACAAGCGCATCATAATCGCCGATAAACAGGGAATCACGGGGAAAAAAGTAGAGGTGTATACCATCCCTTTTAAGTCTATTGTCATGTATTCCAGCGAAAACGCGGGGGGCATCCTTGATTTCAATGCGGAAATAGATCTCTGGACACGCGCCGGAAGGCTGAAGCTTAAGCTAGCTAAAGGGATAGATATCCGGAAATTAGACCGGCTTATCGGTCAGTACATATTATAAGTAAACCCGAAAAGGGGGCTTGTTTGAAAAACAAGCCCCCTTTTCGGATCCATTGTTGCTTAGCGCCTGCTTAGTTGTCCCTTATGTCAAGATGATAATCCTGCAAGTTTTTAACAACTTTTGTTTGGCTCTGTCTGTAGGCCTGTATACCTCTGGCGCTGGCCAGGGCCGCCGGCAGGGTGGTTATATACGTAATTTTGTTCTTAATGGCTACTTTACGTATATATGAGTCGTCTTTTTCGCTTAAACTGCCGATCGGTGTATTAATGATCAGATCAATTTCCCTGTTCGCTACGCGGTCTAGTATATTCGGTCTGCCTTCATATAGCTTTTTAACAGGTGTGGATTGGACGCCGTTTTGCCTCAGATAGTTACCCGTGCCCTCCGTGGCCAGTATTTTAAAACCGAGCGCGGCAAATTCGCGGGCGACTTCCAGCGCGGCAGCTCTGTCCTGTTCCCGAACGCTGATTAATACTGTTCCTGCAACCGGCAGCAGCGCCTGGGTGGCTTCCTGCGCCTTGAAAAAGGCCAGTCCAAATGAATCGGCCAGGCCAAGCACCTCACCGGTTGACCGCATTTCCGGTCCTAAGACCGGATCTACCTCATGAAACATATTAAAGGGGAATACTGATTCCTTGACCCCATAATGCGGGATAGTACCGATTGACAGGTTGGCCGCTTGCAATTTGCCCATAATTATTTCAGTGGCCAGACGGGCCATCGGGACGTTACAAACTTTTGAAACGATGGGAACGGTGCGGGATGCGCGCGGGTTGGCCTCCAAAACGTAGACACGGTCATTGAAAATCGCGTATTGAATGTTCATCAATCCGACCACGTTGAGCTGCCGGGCTATTCTTTCGGTATAGTCGCGGATGGTTGATATGTGCTTATCCGGAATGCTAAACGGGGGGATCACGCAAGCTGAATCCCCTGAATGAGTCCCCGCATACTCGATATGTTCCATGATCGGGGGGATAAACACCGCTTGCCCATCGGAGATGGCATCTGCTTCTGCTTCGGTAGCATAATCCAGAAATTTGTCAATCAGGATCGGTTTCTCAGGGGTAATCTCTATTGCCGCGGAGATATACCGGCGCAGCATCTCCTGATCATGGACACATTCCATGCCCCGCCCGCCAAGAACGTATGAGGGTCTGACCATCAGCGGATAACCGATTTTTTCTGCGATAATACGCGCTTCATCAAAATTGCCGGCCATGCCTGATTCCGGCATCGGTATATTCATCTTCTCCATCATTAACCTGAACCTGTTCCGATCCTCGGCCAGATCAATTGTATCGAGTGATGTGCCTAGTATGCGCACCCCTTCCTCAGCCAGCTCTCCGGCAATATTGAGTGGGGTTTGTCCTCCGAATTGAACGATTGCCCCGAGTGGGCTTTCTTTTTGATAGATACTGAGCACATCTTCCACGGTGAGCGGCTCGAAGTATAATTTGTCTGATGTATCGTAATCGGTTGACACTGTCTCCGGGTTGCAGTTAACAATAATTGTTTCATACCCCAGATCGCGTAAGGCAAAAGCGGCATGGACGCAGCAGTAATCAAATTCAATCCCCTGCCCAATCCGGTTGGGACCACCGCCTAAGATCATCACTTTGTTGCTGTTTCCGGACGCTCTGGTTTGATCTTCAGCATTATACGTGGAATAATAATAAGCAGCATTTTCCACACCGCTTACCGGGACAGGGCGCCATCCTTCCGTAGCGCCTAAAGCAATCCGGTGCTTTCGGATCACCTTCTCCGGCAGGCTTAACAGCTTGGCCAGATAACGGTCGGCAAAACCGTCTTTTTTGGCCCGGATCAACAACTGGTCAGGCAGGGTGCTGTTTTTGTGTTTTAAGATCTCCTCTTCCAATAATACCAGTTCCTGCATCTGCTCTATAAACCACGCTTTAATATACGTTAATTGATGGAGTTGATCTACGGTCGCTCCTTTACGCAAGGCCTCATACATAATAAATTGCCGCTCACTTGACGGCTCGGCCAGCAGCGCCAAAAGGTCGCCGAGGGGAAGAGAATGATAATTATTGACAAAACCTAAACCGTAACGCCCTGTTTCCAGCGAACGGATCGCTTTTTGGAAGGCCTCTTTGTAGTTTTTCCCTATACTCATCACCTCGCCGACAGCCTTCATTTGCGTGCCTAATTTATCGACGGCCCCTTTAAACTTCTCAAAACCCCACCGCGGGAACTTGACTACAACATAATCGCCGGCGGGGGTGTATTTCTCTAAGGAACCATCCCGCCAATAAGGAATCTCGTCTAAGGTTAATCCTGCCGCCAGCATGGCCGAAATAAGAGCGATGGGGAATCCGGTGGCCTTTGAAGCCAAGGCGGAAGATCGCGAAGTGCGCGGGTTTATTTCAATGACTACAACCCGCCCTGTCTTAGGGTCATGGGCAAACTGGATATTGGTGCCGCCAATCACGCCGATCGCTTCGACAATTTCATAGGCATATTTTTGCAAACGCATCTGCAACGCGCTGCTGATGGTTAACATGGGCGCGGTGCAAAATGAATCGCCTGTGTGAACGCCCATTGCGTCAACGTTTTCGATAAAGCATACGGTAATCATTTGATTTTTAGCATCGCGCACTACTTCCAGCTCCAACTCTTCCCAGCCCAAGACAGATTCCTCCACTAAAATCTGTCCGATTATACTCGCTGAAATTCCTCTGCCGGCAATTACTTTCAGCTCTTCCAGGTTATAGGCTAAGCCGCCTCCCGTTCCTCCCATCGTATAAGCAGGGCGGATGACGACAGGGAAGCCAAGTGTTTTGGCAATATCTACAGCCTCCTCCACAGAGTAAGCCGGTTCGCTTCCGGGCGTTTCAATCCCTAACTGTTTCATGCTTTCTTTAAAAGCAATCCGGTCTTCGCCTCGTTCTATCGCCTCGAGCTGAACACCGATCACTTCAACACCATATTTATCCAAAACTCCTTCTTTGGCCAGTTTAATGCTGAGATTGAGGGCAGATTGTCCGCCTAAGTTCGGCAGCAAGGCGTCAGGCCGTTCTTTGTCAATAATATCGGTTATTCTTTCTACATTCAGCGGTTCAATATATGTGGCGTCGGCCATCCCCGGATCGGTCATAATAGTGGCCGGATTAGAATTTACCAATACAATTTTATAGCCAAGCTTACGCAGAGCTTTGCAAGCCTGAGTGCCTGAGTAGTCAAATTCAGCCGCTTGTCCAATTACAATCGGCCCCGAACCGATTATTAAAATCTTGTGTATATCTTGCCGTTTTGGCATGGTGGTTGCTCCTTATTTTAAGTAAATTTTTCCGCTTTTATATTTTATAATTTATACGCATTATTTACTTTGTCGTCGGGATTCCCTGAAACGCCTGCTCAGTATAATAACCAGACGAGCACCTGCGCCTGCGGCCGGATTTTTCATTACCTTCTCTTTCATAGTCAATGCCTCCAATACTTGAGAATCTAGAAAATCTCCTGATGTATTTTATCAGGTTCCGCAAAAGAGATCTACCTGAAAATTACGCCGGTGAAAATTTTCCATAGTTCGCATGCGCTCCGTGCTTAAGAAGAAGCCGGCAGTTTTGGCTTTTGCACAAAGGAGCTGCAGCTCTGCGGCAGTAGAGAACAACTTGCCGGTGGTCGCAAATATATGATAAAATGACTATAAGCAGGGGGTTTAAACGTGAACGGCCCTTGACCGGAACGCCGGTATGAGAGGAGAAATTGACTTTCCGCCGCATGCCGGTTGCTTAAAGATATTTTAAGCGGTTACAACTTGATATGGAGCAAACAGACGCTATATTGCCGGAATGCGCACCGGCTGTGCGTCTTTTTTTGTTTTTGAGCCGAGATTGTTCCATATTTATAAGCGCACATACTTGGGGGGCGAAAATCCATGCTGCTGATGATCGACAATTACGATTCATTTACTTATATCCTGGTCCAGTATTTCCGAATGCTTGGAGTGGAGATGTCGGTATACCGCAATGACGCCATCACCGTGGACAAAATTGCGGAATTGGCGCCGGCAGCGATTGTTCTGTCACCCGGACCCGGGAGCCCCGGCGGCGCCGGGATCACCCTGCCGGTAATTGAGCATTTTGCCGGCAAGGTTCCGCTGCTCGGGGTTTGTCTGGGGCATCAGGCTATAGGGCAGGTTTTCGGCGGCCGGGTGGTGCGGGCGGCCCGTCTGATGCATGGAAAAACTTCTTTGATTCACCACGATCAAACGGGGCTGTTTACGGGGATGCCCCAGCCTTTTCGCGCCAC
>JAGXSR010000010.1 GCA_018333405.1 Dethiobacter sp.
CCGCCCCGATCGTATGAATATTGACCATAGGTGTTAATACGGGGAAACCTTCGAGGTTAGTCTCATTGGCGACATCTGCCTGGTAATCAACGACCATGGTTACATCGAAACTGGTTCCGCCCATGTCAATGCCGATCAAGTTGCCCGTTCCTATCTCCCTGGCCAATGTAGCTCCGCCGACCGCTCCGCCCACCGGGCCGGAAAGCAAAGTTTGAATTGGATGCGCTTTAGCCACGTCGGCCGTCATAACGCCCCCGTTAGAGCGCATTATATAAAGCTGTTCCTCCATCCCTTTGGTGCGCACATTTTCTTCCAGTTTGGAGAGGTATTTCTCTACAATCGGCGCAATATAGGCGTTCAATACAGTAGTACTCGTCCTTTCGTATTCCCGCCACTCCGCTGCCACCTCGCAGGATAGAGATATCGAGATGCCCGGCAACTCTTTA
This sequence comes from Dethiobacter sp., assembly GCA_018333405.1. GTDB lineage: Bacteria > Bacillota > Dethiobacteria > DTU022 > DTU022 > JAGXSR01. The sequence continues at coordinate 447 of JAGXSR010000010.1, forward strand.
CTTAAAATTTCCCGAATCCGCTTTTCATGAACAGGATTTTTATAGGCGTGGAGCAACACGACAACCAATGAATCGTATCCGCCGGAGCGAATCTTTCCGGCCAGTTCCAGCAGATCGTTGTTCTCCAGAGGAATGGCAACCCGGCCATCAAAGAGCACCCGCTCTCTTATTTCAAATATATCTCGCCTCTTGACCAGCGGCTTCGGCTTATGGTAGTGAAGATTGTACATATCCGGCCTATTTCCACGAGCAATTTCATATATATCCCGGAAGCCCCCGGTCGTTATAACCGCCAGATGCGCCCCCTTTCGCTCCAAAAAAGCGTTTAGGCCGGCCGTTGTTCCGTGAACACAAAAATCAATCAGGGAGAAATCATCCGCCAATTGAAGCAGCCCGTTAAGCACTCCTTTAGAAAGATCTCCCGGGGTAGTTGAAACTTTACCTGATAAAAATTCTTTATTTAATTGATCAAAAAGAATAAAGTCTGTAAATGTGCCGCCGATATCCATAGCCACGCGAAATTGCTTCAAATGATGATCCTCCCTTGTCCTTAACAAAAAAATTAAATCCGGCTTGTTCCTAAGTTTCGATCTTGAGATTTGCTAAGCAGAGGCATTTATATTCCGTTAATTAGTTTTGTTTCGTAAAACCATCGTTTTTCCCCGATCTATCCTGTAGTCATCTGTAATGACAACCCCATATTCTAAAGCTGCATGTTCCCTAGTGATATACCCTTGAATGCAATCCTTTAACACTAGATGGAGATCACGCTCAAACGGGTTGCCGAAACCGCCACCGCCACCGGTCAGAGCAATTACCCGTGTTCCCGGCTCTAATTGATAGGCATTAATTTTAAGAAGCTCTTTTTTATTATCTATCGTTTGAACAATTACCTTTGGCGCCTGGCCTTCTTTACCTCCGCGTATTCCCCACGCCGGTGTTTTAGAGCGTTCAAACCAAAGATATAAAAGAGTATGATCAGCCTGCACTTCGTAAGCCCTGACCACCCCCATCCCGCCGCGATTCTTGCCCGGTCCGCCGGAATCAGGCCTGATGCTGTATTCTACTATTTCCAAGGGATAATTTTTTTCAAAAACCTCCACCGGTAAATTTTTGAAATCACCGTTTACATTATTGATTAAACAATCCTGCCCGTCATGCGACTGACTCGCGCCCCACCCGCCAACAGTAGCTTCAACATCCAGGAAAGGCATTTTCGTTTTGGGGTGTATACCGGCAAAGTAGATAACCATAGAATCGCCGTAGTGAGCGGCCGCAGCCCGACTTGGGATTGCATCCTGCAGCGCCTTGATAATCAAATCAATCAACAGGCCTAGAGAGGAAAAATACCAACAACACCCAGCCGGCTCCCCGGCAGTGAATATGGTCCCTGGCGAAGTAACCACCTTCAGCGGTTTAAAACTGCCTCCGGTAACCGGAGATTCCGGACGAACAAAGGCCTTGTAGGCCACACGGCACGCTGAAATCGTCTGCGCCAAACCGCAGTTGGTTGAGCCTTTGGCCTGTTTGCTCGACCCGGAAAGATCGATAATCACTTCCCCGTTTTTAACTGTGATTTTCACCTTGACCTCAACCGGATCTGCTGTAGTACCGTCGTTATCCAAGCATCCTTCGGAAAAGTAAGTTCCCTCCGGAATTTTTTCAACTACTTCTTTTTCCATTGATTCCGATTGCTTAAAAATATCTTGAATGCTTCTTCTTACCCTTTCCAGACCAAATCTTTTGATTATTTCAACATATCTTCGCTCTCCGGTTTTACATGCGGCAATCTGGGCATTAAGGTCTCCGACGGCGTTAACATAAAAACGGCTGTTTTTACAGATTAAATCGACAACATCTTTTCTTAGTACACCGCGGTCCATAATTTTTGTAGGCCCCACCCTGATCCCTTCCTGGTATATTTCCGTTGAATCCATCGGGTACCCGGGATCTTTTGAGCCGAGATCCAACCAATGCGCCCGGTTGGCGGTAAATCCAACCAGCTGACTGTCAAAAAATATCGGAGACAGCACGGTCATATCATTCAGATGAGTGCCGGTAAGATAAGAATCATTTAAAACATAAATATCCCCCTCGTTTAAGTTCTCCGGACCGCCGAAATATTCAACCGTGATTTTTATTGTTTCTTCAAGATTGCCCAAAAATATCGGCAAACCAGCTGACTGTCCCAATATCTCGGCATTTTCATTGAATATGCCGACGCTGCAATCTTTCATTTCATAGATGATCGGCGAGTAGGCGCTACGAAACAGGCTGGCATTCATCTCTTTAGCCGCGGAACCAAGGGCATTGCGGATTATCTCAGTAGTAATAGGGTTTTCCAGAAACACCTTATCCATTCATAACAACCTCCACAGATAATAATCATGCTGCCGGCTTAAGCGGTTACGATTCTTTTTCAATTACTATGCTTTCCATCGAATCCACCCAGGCTATATAACCTGGCGGAATAACCGTGGTCGCACTCAGCTCCTCAACAATAGCCGGCCCGTTAAATTTATGGCCGTAAAAAAGCCGGTTGCGGTCATAGACACAGGTGTCATATACTTTTCCGTAGAAAGTTGCCTTGTTCACGGACCTTTCTTTCAGGGGTTTCGCCGAAAAATCAAAGTGTTGTTTCAACACTTTTTTCACCTTCCCGATCCCGGCAAGCCTTAAGTTTACTATCTCCACCAGGCCGGAGGGGTTGCTATGGCCGTATATTTGGTCATGCCGGAGATGGAATTTTTCCTTGATCGTATGGATGGAAGCCTGATTGACGGTATTTTGGTCGAACGCCACATTAACCGTGAATTCCTGGCCACTGTATCTTAAGTCCGCGGTTTTGACATACTCGATTTGTTCTTCCTTGATATTCTGCTTATACAAGATGCTGTCAACCTCCTTTTGCATCTCGTCATAAGTCTCTTTAACCTCCTGGTGAGAAACATTGGCCAACCCGGCGTTAAAAGTGCGCACCGCATCCTGCCTGATATCGGATTGGAGCATCCCCCAGGCTGAAAAGGCGCCCGGTGCGCTTGGAACCAGAATTTGCGTAATATTTAACTCTTCCGCTATGAAAACCGCATGCATCGGACCGGCTCCGCCAAAGGCAACCAGCATAAATTCCCTGGGATCTATCCCTTTTTGAATAGTCAGCTGTCTGATGGCATCCGCCATTTTGGCGTTGGCGATATCTAAAATTCCCTGGGCCGTATCCATGACGCTTAAATTAAGCTGATCAGCGATGGCGTTTATGGCAGTAAACGATGCATCTTTATCCAAAATCATCTTGCCGGCCAAAAAATAATCAGGATCTATGCGCCCCAATAGCAAATTAGCGTCTGTTACCGTTGGCTGTTTGCCGCCAAGCCGATAACA
>JAGXSR010000011.1 GCA_018333405.1 Dethiobacter sp.
GCTGAATATCAAAGATTCTCCTGCGCTGCGGCTGCTCGAACTTTTTGAATCATAGCAATTTAAAGCAACGGCATAAAAGACCCGCTTAATCGTTAAAATACGATAAAGGGGGTTATACAATGGAGATATCTCTGGAGCTCATAGATCAACTTAAAGCCAGGGCCAATATCAGCTATCGCCGGGCGAAAGAGCTGCTGGAAGAGACAGGCGGAGATCTAATCAAAGCTCTGATCAACCTGGAAGAAAGCAGCACAGACACAGCGCGCGAGTTTTTTGAGAAAAAGCAATACTTATTATCCCGGGCGCTATGGGCCGCCGGTCAGCTGCATCAGAAAAAAGTCAGGGTGAAGCTGCGGGAGAAAACGGTTGCGGAAATCCCTGTAACCGCCGGCGCATTGGCTGCGGCGTTCTTTCCCAAACTGGCCGCTTTGGGCGTGATTGCGCTGCTGGCGGCACATGGATCAATGGAAGTAAATGCAAAAATGATTTCTTCTCCAGCCGAAGAGCAAGACACCCCATAATTAGGTGGGGGAGGCCAATAAGCCGCCCCCACCTGCCCCGCACAGTTTTTATAAAAGCAGGAACTAGCTGGTTCAGTAGAGTATATACTATGACGGATGAAAAAGGCCGGCTATGTTTTCATAGGCAGAGGGTATTATCCGGTTAGCTTCTGTTATACGGGGCGACGCCAATCGACATATAAATCAGAGGACAAAGAGATCATGAGTGAAGCATTGACAAGGCCTGTAGTTTTTATTGTTTCAGATTCGATCGGAGAAACGGCTGAATTTGTGGTGAAGGCTGTAGCCAGCCAGTATGATTCGGCGAATCCGGTTGAGTTGCGCCGTGTCCCTTTTGTCAGCGACGCGTCGCAAATTCGTGCAGTAATGGCTGAAGCGGCGGAAGTAAACAGCATTGTCGCCTACACCCTGGTGCTGCCGGAGCTGCGGCGGGTACTGGAAGAAGAGGCGGCCCGGCGAAGCATCCCTACGGCGGACATTATGGGGCCAATGATGGACGCTTTCGCCCGGGTGATCAAAAAAGGTCCCTACCTCGAGCCGGGGCGGGTGCGCCGTCTGGACGAAGAATATTACCAGCGGATTGCCGCGGTGGAATTTGCAGTCAAGTATGACGACGGAAAAGATCCGCGCGGGTTGCTTCTGGCTGAGGTGGTGCTGATCGGGGTTTCCCGCACTTCAAAGACACCGCTCAGCATGTACCTGGCTCATCGTCGCCTGCTGGTGGCCAATTTACCGCTGGTGCCTGAAATAGAGCCGCCGGAAGAGCTGTTTTGGATCCCCAATAAAAAAGTAATCGGTTTGGTGATCAACCCTGAGCAGCTGCGACTGATTCGGGTGGAGCGTCTTAACGCCTTGGGATTAGACGCCCAGGCCAATTATGCCTCTATAGATCGAATCGTTGAAGAGTCAGACTATGCCCGGCGGCTGATGCGAAAGCTGGGCTGTCTGATCTTTGATGTTTCCAATAAAGCGGTTGAGGAAGTAGCCAACAAAATACTCCAGGTGGTCAGAGGAGGAGAACAATGAGCGAGCAAAAGATGGTTTACCAGTTTTCCGAAGGCAGTAAACAGATGAAAAGCCTGCTTGGCGGCAAGGGAGCTAATCTTGCCGAGATGTCCCGTATCGGCTTGCCCGTCCCGCCCGGATTTATTGTTACCACGGAAGCATGTAACCTTTATTTTTCCCGGAACAAAGAGATCTGGCCTGAGCTGGAGTGGGAAATCGAAGAAAACCTGCGGCGGCTGGAGCAGCAGACAGGCCGCCTCTTCGGCGGAACTAGACCGCTGTTGCTCTCTGTCCGCTCCGGAGCGGTTGTCTCTATGCCTGGGATGATGGATACAATCTTAAACCTCGGCCTGAATCAGGATACAGTCATGTCGCTGGCCCGGGAGACGGCCAACCACCGCTTTGCTTATGACTGCTATCGCCGCTTTATTCAGATGTTTGCCGGAGTGGTACTCAAAATCGATCAATACCACTTTGAAAATATGCTGCATGAAATCAAGCAGCGCCGCGGGGTGGGCAGCGACGCGGCGCTGACAGCTGAAGACTTAGAGCAAACAGCCGGATTGTTCCTGGAGCTGGTGCGCCGGGAGTCCGGCTCGGAGTTTCCGTCTGATCCCCGGCAGCAGCTGACGCTGGCGGTGAAAGCCGTGTTCGACTCCTGGCATACTCCACGGGCTTCCGTCTACCGCCGCAATCACCGTATCTCTGACCACCTGGGCACCGCGGTCAATGTGCAGGCCATGGTTTTCGGTAACATGGGGGAAGATTGCGCCACCGGCGTGGCTTTCACGCGCAACCCTTCCACCGGGGAAGATACATTGTACGGTGAGTTTTTGATTAACGCTCAGGGGGAAGATGTGGTGGCCGGAACACGCACCCCTCGTCCTTTGCCGGAGCTGGGACAGCTCATGCCGGAGATATACCGGCAGTTTACAGAGATCAGCGGTAAACTGGAAGCTCACTACCGGGAGATGCAGGATATTGAATTTACCATTGAGCGCGGCAAACTTTATATCCTGCAAACCAGAACCGGCAAGCGCACTGCCGCCGCCGCGGTGAAAGTGGCAGTGGACCTGGTTTGCGAGAAGGTGCTCAGCCGGGAAGAGGCTTTGCAGCGGGTTGACCCGGCCCAGCTGGAGCAGATGATGCACCGGCAGATCGATCCCGGAGCCAGGTTAAATGTGCTGGCCAAGGGCTTGCCTGCTTCTCCCGGCGCCGCTTCGGGAAAAGCGGTTTTCTGCGCGGACCGCGCTCAGGCCGCTGCGGCTGAGGGAGAAAAAGTGCTTTTGGTGCGGCCGGAAACCACACCTGACGATATTCACGGAATCATTGCTGCCCAGGGTGTTTTAACCAGCCGCGGCGGGATGACCAGCCACGCGGCGGTGGTGGCGCGGGGCATGGGAAAACCCTGCGTTTGCGGGTGCGACGCTCTGCGGATTGATCTGGTCAATAATCGCTTCTATATCGATGATCAGGAGTATGCGGAGGGAGAAGTCCTTTCCATTGACGGCTCCACCGGCCGGGTCATTTTAGGAAACGTTCCCCTGATTGATCCGGAGCTGTCTCCGGAATTCAAAGAGATCCTTTCCTGGGCGGACCAGATTCGACGGCTGAAGGTGAGGGCCAACGCCGACACGCCGGAGGACGCCCGCCGGGCCATTCAATTGGGGGCCGAAGGGATCGGCCTCTGCCGCACCGAACATATGTTTATGGAGAAGTCTCGTCTGCCGGTGGTGCAGAGGATGATCCTGGCCGTAGCATTGGAGGAGCGCCTTGAAGCGCTGGCAGAGCTTTTACCTATGCAGAAGAACGATTTTAAAGGAATCTTACGCGAGATGGCCGGGCATCCGGTGACTATTCGCCTTCTGGATCCGCCCTTGCATGAATTCCTGCCCGATCGGGATCATTTGCTGTTGGAAGTGGATCGTCTGCGCCGGGAAAAAGGGGATATGGAGCTGTTAAGGCAGAAGGAGTCACTTTTGCAGATGGTGCGCTCTCTGACCGAAATGAACCCGATGCTGGGACACCGCGGCTGCAGACTGGGTATAGTTTACCCTGAAATATACCGGATGCAGGTGGAAGCCATCTTTGCCGCCGCAGTGGAACTGCTGAGAGAAGGTCTTGCCCCGGAGCAGCTGCAACTGGAGATAATGATCCCCTTAGTCGGTCATAACGGGGAGTTGGTGCGGATGAAACAAGAGGTGGAGCAGTCTGCTGCCGCGGTACTGCGGGAAGCGGGTTGTGAGCTGCCCTACCTGATAGGGACGATGATCGAGCTGCCCCGTGCCTGCCTGGTGGCTGATCAGCTGTCCGAAAGCGCGCAGTTCTTCTCTTTCGGCACCAATGATCTCACTCAAACCACCTTGGGTTACAGCCGCGACGATGCGGAAGCAAAATTTCTGCCCTTTTATATTCAGCAGAAGATTTTAAAGGAAAACCCCTTCATGGAGATTGACCGGGAGGGGGTGGGGCAGCTGGTGCGGATAGCTATCGAAAAAGGGCGCCAAACCAGGCCTGATCTTAAGCTGGGCATATGCGGAGAGCATGGCGGAGATCCCGTTTCGGTGGCCTTTTTCCACGAAGTGGGTTTACACTACGTCAGCTGCTCGCCTTACCGTATCCCGATTGCCAGGCTGGCTGCCGCCCGGGCCGTGCTGGATGCATAACACACGTAAAACGCGGGGACGGTCCTTTTGTAATATAACAAAAGGACCGTCCCCGCGTTATATTTACTAACTTCTCACCTGCCGCC
>JAGXSR010000012.1 GCA_018333405.1 Dethiobacter sp.
GGCTGCATCAGGCCATCGAGGCTAAGGAAGGGGTTCAGGTTCAGGCCGACACACGAACGGTCGCTTCGATCACCTTTCAGAACTATTTCCGCATGTATGAAAAACTGGCCGGGATGACCGGCACGGCAGCTACGGAAGAGGAGGAGTTCCGCAAGATTTACGGCATGGACGTTGTTTCCGTTCCCACCAACAAGCCTCTGCTCCGCCAGGAGTTGGGCGATATGGTTTACAAGACCGAACGGGCCAAATTCAGCGCGGCGATAGGCGAAATAAAGAGCCGCTTTGAAACCGGCCAGCCGGTTTTGGTGGGTACGATTACCGTGGAAAAATCGGAAATGTTGAGTAAGATGCTCAAGCGCCAAGGTGTGCCTCACGAAGTGCTTAACGCGGTCAATCACAGCCGGGAAGCTTATATCATTGCTCAGGCAGGCAGCAGAGGCGCCGTGACTATTTCCACTAATATGGCCGGAAGGGGCACCGACATTATCCTGGGTGGCAATCCGGAATACCTGGTTAAAGAGCGCTTGGAGAAACAGTTTGGCCGAAGCGAGGCGGAGCTAAGCGAACAGGATCAGGTTCAGTTCCGGGAGGAATTCGAAAAACAGCTGAAACAAGCCCTGGCGGAAACAGCTCAAAAGAGGGAAGAGGTGGTGGCCTTAGGCGGCCTGCACGTTCTGGGGACGGAGCGCCATGAGAGCCGGCGTATTGATAATCAATTGCGCGGCCGCTCCGGCCGCCAGGGCGACCCTGGTTCTTCTCAGTTTTTCATTACCCTGGAAGACGATCTGATGCGCCTTTTCGGTGGTGAGAATATCGCCTCCCTGATGGATCGTTTCGGCTTGGATGAAGATGTGCCGATCGATCACCCCTTGGTCGGCAAGGCGATTGAGCGGGCGCAAAAAAAAGTGGAATCCAGAAACTTTGAAATCCGGAAACACCTTTTGGATTATGACGATGTGCTGAACAAGCAGCGGGAAGTAATTTACACACAGCGCCGAAGGGTACTGCAGGGCGAGGATATGCGCGAAGCGATTCTGGATATGGTTTCAGAAATAGTGGATCGAACCTTGCAGGAGAGCTGGTCGGATCATAGCTACCTGGAAACTGCCGGCAGCAAGGCCTTAATCCAGCAGGGGGAGAGCTCTTTCCTGCGGCGCGGAAAAATTAAACCCGATCAGTTGATTGATCTGGAACGGGATGATCTGCGCCGCCTGCTGCTGGAGGAATCCGCAGCCTTTTATAAGCAGCGGGAACTGGAGATGGGTTCTGAAATCATGCGCGAATTGGAAAGAGTAGTTCTTCTGCGTACGGTGGACCGCCACTGGATGTATTTCATTGACGAGATGCATGAATTGCGGCAGAATATCAATTTGCGGGCTTACGGGCAAAAGGATCCATTGGTGGAGTATCGGCTGGAAAGTTACGATATGTTTGAAGGGATGATCCGCACCATCCAGGAAGAAGTGGTGCGGGCCGTTTACCAGGTCAGGGTGGAAGCCCGACCGCAGCGGCAATCAGTGGCGGGGCCTGCTACCGGCATAAAGTCCAGGGTAACCGCTTTGGGTGCGGGCAGCAGCGCGGAGCGGGACGCTCCATCAGTTTCCGTCAAGAACGAACCGATCTCGTCAAGCAAGATCGGCCGTAATGAGTCCTGCCCCTGCGGCAGCGGTAAAAAATATAAGAAGTGCTGCGGGCAGTAATTGCAGGTATGCAAATAAATTTGGAGGCGATATAAATGCTGAAAGAGCTGCAGGAACAGCTGACGATTTACCGGGAAAGATTTACCGAAATGGGGGTTTCTCTTTGAATACGAAGAAAATCAGGAACAGCTGCGCCGGTCGGAGCAAAAAGCGGCAGATCCGGCGCTTTGGGGAGATAGCGGCCGGGCCCAGGAATATTTAAAGAAAATGGGCACCCTACGGGAAAAACTCCGGCCGCTACAGGAGCTGGAAAAAAACCTTGAGGATGCGGAAGCTATGCTGGACCTGGTCCGGGAAGATCCTGCGGGCTTAGGCGAGTTATTGGCTGATATTCAGGATATCTTTGAACGGATAAACTTAAGCCTTGAAAATATCGAACTGGAGACCCTGCTTGGCGGTGAATACGACCAGGGTAACGCCATCATCTCGCTGCATCCCGGTGCAGGCGGCCTTGAATCGCAGGATTGGGCGGAGATGCTGTTGCGTATGTACAGCCGATGGGCTGAGCGCAAGGGCTTTGTGCTGGAGATAGCAGATCTTCTGCCGGGAGACGAGGCGGGAATAAAAAGCGTGACCATGATTGTCCGGGGGTACGGCGCCTACGGCTATCTGCAATCGGAGAAAGGTGTGCACCGAATGATCCGCATATCGCCCTTTGATGCTTCCAACCGCCGCCATACCTCTTTTGCCTCAGTAGAGGTGATCCCGGAAATTGAGGATGACAATGCGGTGGTCATTAATACCGAAGATCTGAAAATTGATACATTTCGCTCCGGAGGGGCAGGAGGGCAACATGTAAACAAAACTGATTCAGCAGTGCGCATCACACACCTGCCGACAAAGATTGTGGTTAGCTGCCAGAATAACCGCTCGCAGCACAGCAACCGGCAGCAGGCGATGCATATCCTTCTGGCCCGTCTGGTTGAAAAACAGCGCCAGGCTCAGGCTCAGGAGCTCAGCGCGATGAGAGGACTGCAAAAAGAGATAGCCTGGGGCAGCCAGATCCGCACCTATACTTTTCAACCCTTTACTCTGGTGAAAGATCATCGTACCGGTATGGAGGCAGGCCAGGTAGAAGCGGTCATGAATGGAGAGATTGACCCGTTTATCGAGGCTTTCTTACGCTGGCAGGCCAGAACCCGTGTTCATGGCTCAGCTACCTCACCGCAGGAGAAGGTGAAAGATGACATCAGGAGCTAAAAAGATGAAGTGCTGGTCCGGATACCTGATTGATCTTTTGGGAATTCTGGCCGGCTCAGTGATCCTGGCCGTGGCCATGAATCTATTTTTGATACCACACCAGCTGGCTGCGGGCGGGGTCAGCGGCTTGGCTGTTATTTTGTTTCATCTGCTGAATATACCGATCGGTTTGACGATTATTGTGGTGAACATACCTTTATTCATTTGGGCATATTTTCTTTTAGGCCCGCGGGTTGTGCTGCAGAGCCTGTTTGGAACGATCTTTTTTTCTGTTGCGGTGGAGCTGACCGCATTTCTGCCTCAGGCCACGGAGGATATCATGTTGTCCGCTGTCTACGGAGGTGTGGTCATGGGCATTGGGGTAGGGCTGGTTTTCCGCTTTCGTGGCTCTTCCGGGGGCACTACGATCCTATCCCTGATCTTAAATAAGGTGGCCGGATTAAGCACCGGACAGGGTTTGCTGGGAGGGGACCTGGCGGTAATTGCCCTGGCCATTTTTATATTTGGAGGCGAAGCGGCTATGTATGCCGCGCTCTCTTTGTTTATCAGCAGCTGGGTAATCGATGTGGTGCAGGAAGGGTTAGGTCTGGCCAAGTCTGTTTTAATAATCACCTCTCAGGGTGAGGAGATAAACCGCAGGCTGCTGCAGGAACTCGGACGCGGGGTCACCCGGCTGGAGGGACGAGGTGGTTATACCGGAGAAGATCGCGAAGTGCTCCTTTGTGTGGTCGCCAGCAGCGAAACTGCTTTTTTAAAATCCATTATTCACGAAGTTGATTCCAAGGCTTTTATGATTATCGGCAACGCAACCGAAGTGCACGGAGAAGGATTCAGAAGAGCAAGAGACTGATGGGACTAGGGTGGGACAAGGGGGTGGGTTCCTTGTCCCCTGTCCCACACCAGACGAATAGATTTTGGGGATATTGAGATAATTAAAATGATTTTATCGTTGACCTGTCATTATTTCCATGCCGGTATGGATGCCGGTATGGAGAAAAGAGAGCAGAAAAGAAAGGAGAAAGCTGAAGTGAGTGTTCTCTCCCGCCTGAAAACGCCGGTTTTTAAAGCCGAAGGGATCCCGGAGATCGATGAGGAGACTTACTGTTTAAATGTCTGGGGATTAGTAGAAAGGGAAATGAAGTTTACCCTGGCAG
>JAGXSR010000013.1 GCA_018333405.1 Dethiobacter sp.
TCGTGCCCAGGCGGGTCGCCCGCATACCCTTAATACCATTTGTGTAAGGCGGCACATTAATATTTAAAAGCGTCCCTTCGGGCAGTGAATTCTGTAACAGGAAAGGGAGCAGGTCGGCAATAAACCGGGCCGCAAAGAGTAAGTCTTCACCGGCGCCGTCACCGGTCAGGGAGACCGCTATAGCCGGAATACCGAGCATAATCCCCTCTACCGCGGCGGATACGGTGCCGGAATAGAGCACATCAGTACCCAGGTTACTGCCCCGGTTAATCCCTGATATCACCAGCTGGGGTTTACGTTCCAGGATCGCCTCGATAGCCAGTTTTACACAATCCGATGGCGTCCCATTGACCGACCAACCGACCAGATGATTATTGTGCAGGAAACGCGCTTCTTTAGCCCGGAGCGGCCGATGCATGGTAATGGCATGGCCTACGGCGCTGCGCTCGTGATCCGGGGCCACGACATTTAAGTTATAGCCGGCTTTACTCTCAAAAAGGGTTTGAATTAAAAGTTGTATGCCTTCGGCATAAAACCCGTCGTCGTTGGTCACCAGCAGTTCGATCGGTTTTTTTTGCAAAATGCTTTAAGTTTCGCTCCTTCCGGTTAACTTGGCGGCCCGGGCTGCAGCTTCGGCCTTAATTTTCTCTTCATCCAGATAAAGCAGCTCGCCTTTTTCTAAGATCATCTCTCCGTCTACCATAACCAGCCGTACATCCGCCGCTCCGGCGGAATATAACAAGTGCGCCGGCAAGTCATGCAGAGGTACCGCATGGGGCAACTCCCGGCTTATGCCGATCATGTCCGCCCGGAACCCTTCTTTCAGCTGACCCGTCTTTTCTAAGAATAAGGCGGCGGCTCCGTCTACCGTGGCCATCCGCAGCGCCTTATCCGCCGGGATAAGCGTCGGATCCCGGTTAATCCCTTTGGCTAAAAGCGCTGCCAAACGCATCTCCTCAAACATATCCAAATTATTGTTGCTTGCCGCGCCATCTGTACCTAAGCCGACGGTCACTCCTGCCGCTAAAAGCTTGGCTACCGGAGCCACACCACTGCCCAGTTTAAGATTGCTGCCCGGGTTGTGGGCTACCCTGACCTGCCTGCGGGCCATTATTTGTATATCTTCGTCATCCAGGTGCACACAATGCGCAGCGATAACCTTTTGTTCAAACAGCCCTAGCCGCTCCATCAACACAATCGGGCTGCACCCGTATTCCTGGCGACAGGCTTCCACCTCGCCCGCTGTTTCCGAAAGATGGATCTGCAGCGGCAGATGCAGCCTATCTGCAGCTATGATCACTTTTTTTAAAAATTCCGGCGGACAGGTGTAGGGGGCGTGCGGCCCCAGAGTGACATTAATCCGTCCTGCCCCCCGGCCGTGCCAGTCGCGGTAAAACTGCTCCCCTTCCTGCAGCGAGGTTGCGCTGTTTTCTCCGACCCCGATCAGACCACGGCATAATACAGCCCGGATGCCGCTTTCACCCACAGCCTGCGCCACCTGATCCATATAAAAATACATATCGGCAAATGTGGTGGTGCCACCTTTAAGCATTTCCACAATACTGAGCAGGGTCCCCCAATAAATATCCTCGCTGGTCAGTTTTGCTTCCACCGGCCAGATTTTTTGCTCCAACCATTCTTTCAGCGGAAGATCATCGGCGTATCCCCTGAATAGGACCATAGCGGCATGACCGTGGGTATTGACCATTCCCGGCATCAGGATTAGCCGGCCGGCATCGATCACTTTTACTTCTGTTTCGGTTGTGATCCGCTCAGGAAATTCGCTGATCTTTGATATTAGGCCGCCCTCAACCAGAATATCCCCGGTAAAAAAACCGGGCCTGCTCTCATCGACAGGAACGATCATCGCCCCCGAAAAAAGCACTTTACTCATCAGACAACCTCTCTCTCCTGCTATGAATTATGCGCTTCCACAAACTATTTCTTATGCCCGCCTGCCTTAAGGATTATCGTGCAAAATTTTGTTTTCTCTTTACCTTATATCCTTAAAATCCCTCAACCCTTCGTCCAAGGCCAGTGCGCAGCATTATCACGGCAGCGACAGCTGCGATACTCCGGGATCTCTTCCACGCAAGCCGCCAGCAACCGGTCCAATGAGCTCTTTCCCCGGGCCATCTCTTCCAAAACCTCTTCGTGCGTCAGTGGTGTTGCCGAAATTCCGGCGGCAAAGTTTGTGACCAGGCAAACTGTAGCATAACAAAGCCCTGCCTCCCGGGCTAAGGTAACCTCGGGAACATTAGTCATCCCCACCAGGTCGCCGCCCCATCCGGCCATCATCCTAATTTCCGCAGGAGTTTCAAAACGCGGTCCCTCAGCGCAAACATAACAACCACCGTTTACCAGCTTCTCCCCTGCCTTCGCTCCGGCCCTGAGCACCGCTGCCCGGATCTCGAAACAGTACGGTTCGGTGAAATCCACATGGATCACTTTTCCACCTTCTCCCTCGAAAAAGGTGGAGATGCGCGTTTTGGTAAAATCAATAAACTGGTCGATCAGCACACGGCTTCCCGGAATTATATTCCGGTGTAAACTGCCCACCGCGGCGGTGGAAATTACCGCATCGATACCCAGCTCTTTCAAAGCTGAAATATTAGCCCGGTAGTTAATTTGATGAGGTGGCAGCGCATGTCCGGCTCCATGCCGCGCCAAAAAAAACAGCTCCCTGCCCCGGTAAAAACCATGTTGCAGATGTGCCTGACCAAAGATAGTATCCACCACTATCTCCCGGGTGTGATCCATTAAAGACTGGTTATATACTCCGGTTCCTCCAATTATAGCCACTTTCATACTGGCCTGCGCCCCCTATCCCGTTTTGCTTCCGGTATTGATTTCCTGCGTCAGCAATGTTTACTTCGTGAGCGCTTTATGATATTCCTTCAATCTTAACCACAACTTATCTCTCGTCTAAACAGATAAGTGATGGCGCAGGCGCATTAACGCTTAGCCTCCAGCAACTTCAACGTAGCCAGAAAAAATCGACGGGCACACACTTTCTTTTCTAAAATCCGATAGATCAGCCCCAGTTCAAAGGTAATTATCGGTTCCCGCGGGTTTAAACCGTAGGCCCGCTGCAATGCTTCCGCCGCTTTTTTATAATCACCCTGATAAACCCGGGATCTACCTAAGTGCAGCTCGATCTCCCAATCATCGGGGGCCAGCTTTTTTACTTTTTCAAAAGCTTCCTCCGCTTTTTGGTATTCCTGCATATTGTAACTTATGGCAGCAAGGTTAAACCAGGCTTCACTCATATCAGGAGCCGCTTCTGTTGCCTTTTCAAAAAAATGCCTTGCTTGCCGGTAATGCTCTTTTTCTGTCAAAATAATGCCCAAAGTATTGAAAACCAGCGCCTGTACTGACTTATTTTGATCCAAAGCCAGGACCAGCTTCAGCTCCCGGAATGCCTCCTCTGCTTTGCCCAGTTGTGCGCTGGAAAGACCCAAACAGAGATGTCCTAAAGTCAGGTTCGGTTCTTCCTCCACTACTTTATTAAATTCAGCCACCGCTTCTTTCAACATGGTCAGCTCCCAAAAACCAAGGCCCTTTCGGAAGGAGTTAATCACAATCTGATTGGAGGGCCGGGGATATTCCGCCGTGACCTCTCTCGCCTCTAGATCAGCGGGCATATCCATATACATGTTTACTATACTTTCTAATTCCGCCGACTCCGCCTCTTGTTCGTTAATCTCTTTTCCGAATCCGGGCGGCAATATGTCGGGTAAAGCTATTGAATAACGTTCTTGAATTTCATTGATCCTTTCTTCGAATTTAAACCAGAACTGGATGCATTTATCCATAGTATTGCGCAGAGATAATAAGGTGTCAACCAACTGATCCCGCCGCGATGATGTAGTATCAGCCGACAACTCATCCTCGATTGCGGCAAGCGCTTCAAATATCGCCGTAAACGTTGAGAACATGCCATGCCTCCTCCGACTGGTTGAATAATATTAAACCTGTGGCGGGATTTAATATACGCCTGTGCGTGCGTGTTGACGCAGTTTAGCAAATGCATTATACTAATAATTGCCGATCGCGGCTGCTGTTATTCGGCCGACGTAGCTCAACGGCAGAGCAGCTGATTTGTAATCAGCAGGTTACCGGTTCAAGTCCGGTCGTCGGCTCCAGTAAATTCAAGCAAAAGTCGCTGCCGCGTTACTTATGCGCCTTGCGAAATACCACCAAATAATCTTCTTTTGTCATCGGCCTGGGGTTGCTCGGGGTCGATCCGTTTTTGAAAGATACTTCAGCCATCATTTCAAGATCTGCTTCTTTAACCTTAAGGATGCTAAATGACGGCAGATTAACCTCTTTAGACAGTTCCTTAATCTTATCAATTGCTCTGTCAGCACCTTCATCCGCTGTGCTAAACTTTATTCCCATTACCTTTGCTATCTTTGCATATTTTTCTTTGCAATAGTCCTTATTATATTCCATAACATAGGGAAGTAAAATGGAATTGCATACACCATGGGGTGCGTCGTAGATCCCGCCTAGGGTTTCAGCCATGCAGTGAACAGAGCCGACGTCTGAATGGCTGAAGGCCATGCCTGCCAAAAGGCTTCCCATAAGCATCCCGGCCCTTGCCTCGATGTTTGAACCGTTATTTACCGCTTCTACAAGGTGATTGTTGATCAGTTCAACCGCCAATAGCGCCAGGGCATCACTGATGGGCTCAGAGATGTTGACAGTGAATGCCTCTATGGCATGTGTCAGGGCATCCAGGCCGGTGGATGCCGTAACCGCCGGGGGCATGGTTACCGTTAATTCCGGGTCTACTATGGCAACCTTTGGCGCTATCAGGGGACTTTTTACTGTCATTTTATAATTATTCACCGTATCATTGATAACTGAAGAAAAGGTTACTTCACTGCCTGTCCCTGAGGTGGTTGGAATGGCAATCAGAGGAATGTTGGGTTTTTGCACCTTTCCCCTTCCTTCGTAATCTTTTATACGGCTTCCGCCATGGCCGGCCAAAACTCCGATGGATTTGGCGCAGTCGATGGGGCTGCCGCCACCCAGCGCAATTATGGTGTCAGCACCAAAATCCATCACGATTCCCGCACCCTTCTCTACATTTAAATCCTTGGGATTAGGCTCCACACCATAAAAAATACTGTATTCCATATAGTTTTCTTCAATGATTGGAATAATCTTATCCAGCAAACCTGCTTTAATAATTCCTTCATCGGTGACAACCGATACCTTTTTTGCTTGCAGCCTTCTTAGTTCATCACCCAGTTTCTTCAGGGAACCGTTGCCATATTCTATCTTGGTGGGCAGCTCAAAGCTAAATGGGTTAGTAAGATTATACATTTTCTCCTCCTGTCTCAATATACTTCCTTACGATCACTCTTAGTCTAGATATTGTCATCAAGCTCCTTATCTTTCTTGAGATGATAAGGGTTAACCATAACTGCCGGTATACCGTATTCCTTAAAAAACCGTGC
>JAGXSR010000014.1 GCA_018333405.1 Dethiobacter sp.
GCCGCGGGGGAGAGACGCTGCTTCGACACCGTAGTTTTCGAAAATAGCGGCCAGAACCGGCGTCAACCGGGTGGCGTCCGGGATCAGGATCTTTTTCCATCCCGGATCGCCGGCCGATCTGGTTTTTGCGGAATGAAATGCCGCCGTTGAACTTTTTTTCCGGGAGCGGCATGTGTTTTTAAACGCTTCCAGCCTGGTAATCATTCCGGCGGCGGCGGTGTGTTCGTCCAAGGTCAGGCGCAGGTAACCGCCCACGTTGCCCATATAATGGCGCAGCATGGAATTGGGACCGCACTTGAAGGGATCCTGAAACACCAGGTTAAAGTGCGGGAGCTCGCCGTTTTTCAGATTCTCGTTCAGATAGCGGGCCGCCAGCGCGGCCGACAGGATACTTTGAGATTGGGCAGGGTATATATTGTCCATCTGATCTATATTCTGATCCATGTAGCGCGTGAATTCATCACGCCGGCCATCCAGAAAAGGTGAATTGATCCGGCCTTCATACCAGCCGCGCAGGTATTCAAGCAGATAGTCCTGGGGCAGCGCGGTCAGACCTCTTTCCCCGGCGTGGTAGAGCAATCCCTTGGAGACAAACGAGTCGTACAGAGTATAGGAGCGCCCCAGGATCAGGGCGACCACCTGCTCGGGGTTGGCGGTCAGCCTTTCAAATATCCGGCGGCCCTCATCTTCAATCTCCCGTTGAAAACGCTCCTGCGCCTGGTAGCCTAGGTCCACAGCTTGTTTAAACCGGTCGGGGGAAAAACGGTTACCGAGCAGACGTTTGGCCACCGGCAGAAGCTGTCCGGCGACCCGGGTCCGTCCGTCGCGGTAATTAAGCTGAGCATAGAGCACCTGTTCCGGTGACAGGTTAAGAGAATGAACAACCACACCGCGGATCATCTGCAGCAAAGGGCAGCTTAAAGAGCGCGGCCAGCGCATCGCCCAAGGCAAAGGCTCCAGGCTGACCACTTCGGGAATAAAGATATAGTCAAGGTTCTGTTTGGTCAGTTCCCGGTAGTGGCCAATCAGGACTTCGACCGGATAGCACATCTCTGTGCTCAGATCTTTTTTCCCTTGTTCCAGGATTGCTTCGCTGGAATCGCCGCTTAAGACCACCTGTACGCCTAATTCCCTGAAAAAAGCAGCCCAGAATGGATAAAGTTCATGGAACAGTCCGCCGGAGGCGATGCCGACTTTCCTGGTTCCATCAAGGTTTGGCGGACCGGCGCATTCCCGGAATTTATCCTCCCTGAAGCGTAAATAGTCGGGCAGGTCGCCGGCTGTTTTTTTCTTCTCAATTCCGGAATAGCGGCTGCAGCGGTCGCCGTAAATAAATTTGCTCCCGTCGGCGAATTTAATCACGTCAAGCACACAGTTGTGTTCGTGTTCGCAGGTGGCCCGGCAATCACGCTTGGTCAAAGTGTATTCGTTTAAACGGTTTAAGCCGTTAAAGGTGTTTTCGGCTGCTTCACCTTCAAGATGAAACGATCTGGCCACCAGCGCGGCGCCGATAGCTCCGGTCAGCTCAGGACGGGGCGGCACATATACTTCTTTGCCGCAGTCGGCGGCGAACGCGCCGGCCAGGGCGTGATTCATCGCGGTGGCGCCGGTAAAGATCAATTTGCCTTCAAGGGGGCGATTTTCCACGGTCTTGTTCAGGTAATTGCGCGCCGAAGAGTAGGCCAGGCTGGCCAGCTGCGATTCAAGGGGCAAGCCGCGGGAAGCGGCGGCAACGAGCGTTGACTGTGACAGGAGAGTGCAGGTATCGCCTAAGTCTATGGCGTAGTCGGCCAGAAATGCTTTTTGGGAAAACTCCTCTTTGATCTTCACGTGGAGCAGCTCGGCCAGATTTTCCAAAAAAGTCCCTGTGCCGGCTGCGCAAACCGGGTTCATACTGTAGTCGGAGAGCACGCCGTCTTTGATCTGGACGAACTTTGAGTCTTCTCCGCCGATTTCGATAATGGAGAGCGTTTCGTCGCCAAACAGCGATTTGACCCCTTCGGCCTGGCAGGTAATTTCATCGACGGCATATTCGGCGCCGAGGATCTTCTGCGCTAAAAAGCGGCCGGAACCGGTAGTGCAGGCCTGGATCCTTGCCCCGTCTGCCAGTCGGCCGTATTGTTGATCCACTTGCTTCATCAGTTCAAGCACCTGCAGAGCGGGGCGCCCGGAGGTGGGCAGATAGATGCCGCCGATGAACGCTCCCCGGTTGTCTAAGAGCGCGCATTTGGTGGAGACTGAGCCACAATCTACCCCCAGATAAACTGTGGAGAGGTCAAAGCTGGTTTGCGGCTCGCTGCCAACAGCGTAAATTACCTTATCCGGATCCAGCGCCGGCAATGGCTGGTCGGGAATGTAAACGCCTGCGCGCAGTTTATCCAGGCTGAGAGTGGCCAGGGGTGTTACGGCGCCTTTTTGCGCTGCCCCCAGGGCGTTGATATATTCATGTCCGGAAGGCACCTGCAGATCTACGGAGCGCTCCAGGCAATATTCCCGCAGATGCCTGATCACAGCTTTGTTCTCGGCTACGCCGCCCACCGCCAGCAGGATGCCGGGTCCATTTATTCTGTTCTGCGCCACTCCGGTGACCACCAGGTCGACCAGGGCCCGGGCCATGCCGTTTGCTACGGCGGCCTGCGAAGCGCCTTCATTAATGGCGTGGGTCATATCGGATTTGGCAAACACGGCGCAGCGGCCGGATATTTTAACCGCGGAGCCGGCCTGCACAGCCAGTTCAGCCATCTCCCGGTCGTTGTAGCCCATGCGTGCGGCTTGCTGATGCCAAAAGGCGCCGCTGCCGGCGGCGCACTGCCCGTTGCGGTTAAAGTATGTAACCTTACCTTCCGGGTCAAGTTCCAGGTAGTACATATTTTCATGGCCTAAAGAGATCACAGTTTTGGCCTTAATGTTTAAGAAGGCCAGCCCCGCTTGCATCGCTTCGATCTCCAGGAGCGGGCTTATGCCGAATAACCCGGCAATCAGTTTGGCGTTGTGGCCGCACAGACCGAAACGAATATTTTGCTCCTCTCTGTCGGCGAGCAGGAGCTCCAGGCAGCGGGCCGCGGCGCCGGCGGGATCTCCGGCGGTGGGGACGGAAAACTGAACAGTTTTATCCCGATCCAGAAGCACGCCTTTGACGGCATATACGCCCATGTCCAGTCCCAGGCGGGGCAGCTCGCTATAGTAATTGTCATCTGCCTGTTTAGTCAAATTTAATCACTCCTTTGTTGCGGATGTAGGTGCTTCAATAATGGTTTTGCTTGGCCGGTTTAGATCTTTCTATGCCGAATTGTTAATATCCTGCCGCTAAAACCAAAGCGACGCCTGAGCATCTGTTCAGCAATTGTAGTATACTGTTCCAGATAAGGCCAGGTCAAATTATATCTGATGAAGGAATTAGCGCAGTGCATGGAAAATAGGAAAACATATCTGTTTTATAAAATAGCGAGGTGAACGGTCATGGCCAAAACAAGTAATAAGAAAAAGAAGAAAAAAAAGTGTAAAACAGGAAAACAGATTCTGAAGAATCACGTGAAAGATCTTTTTCCGGACACCTGTTTTGTGCGGGCAGATGATCACAATAAGCTGTCGGGAAACGTCATAGATGTCGCCCAGCCATTTCTTGATAATTGCCCTAATTTTAAACTGCAAAAAATAATGTTGTCCATGGCCATACTTGCTTGGAATCTAGCCATAGTGCCGGAAGGTTTAGTTGAAAAGAGCAGGGACGATATGCAGGAGAAATTGTGCCGTGGTGACGCGCAGATGATCGAAGATCTGGATAAGGTGATTGAAAGTCTTATAGCCAGAAAAC
>JAGXSR010000015.1 GCA_018333405.1 Dethiobacter sp.
GATCCTTGAGCAAGAGTTCGCCGGAATAGTCTGGCATTCCATTAGCTGGAATTTACTTTGATTTCCATGCCTCGTTGTGGTATGATATAAAACAAAGGCATAAATAAGGCTTGCCAAAATAGTCATATAATTAGGGGGGATACAGCCGCGGTTTAAACTTCTTTCTCAAGAAAGGAAGCGGTGATGAATACTAAACAAAGGGCTTCTTTACAGCGCGCCGACGAGCTTAAAAAAACAATTGCCGACTACCGGCGCTCAAAAAAGGAGGTGGCTACCGGTTTTTCCCGCTGGGCTGCAAGTTTGCAGAACCAGGAGCGGATTAAAAAATATTTCCGCGCTACTGATGAAAGCTGGGCGGACTGGCGATGGCAGCTGCGAAACCGGATTCATTCCACTCAAGTGTTAAAGGAATTATTAAAACTGACCGCCGGAGAGGTAAAGGAGATTGACCGGACCGCAACCCGCTATCGATGGGCTGTTTCACCATATTATTTAAGCCTGGCGGATCCGTCGGATCCGGCCGATCCGATCCGGCGGCAGGCGGTGCCGTCCATATTTGAATATATGGATGCTCATGGGGAAACAGATCCGATGGACGAAGCGCATACCTCTCCTGCGGCGGCCGTTACCCGCCGCTATCCGGACCGCCTGATCATTAACGTCACCAACCGCTGCGCCACTTACTGCCGGCACTGCCAGCGCCGGCGCAATATCGGAGATAAAGATTTGGCCACCCCTAAGAGGCAGATCGGGGAAGCTCTGAACTATATCCGTAAAAATAAAGAGATCCGCGATGTGCTCCTGACCGGTGGTGACGGTTTTATGCTGAGTAATCAAAACATTGCCTGGTTGCTGGAACAGCTGGATAAGATTCCCCATGTGGAAATCAAGCGAATCGGCACGCGCACACCGGTAACCCTGCCCCAGCGGATTGACGACGAACTGTGCATTATTCTGTCCAAGCACCTGCCGCTTTATGTCAATACCCAATTTAACCACCCCCTGGAAGTAACCCCCGCCGCCCGTGAGGCCTGTTTCAAACTGGCCCGTGCCGGAGTGGCCTTGGGCAACCAGTCGGTGCTGCTCAAAGGGATCAATAACGACGCTTATATCATGCGCAAATTAAACCAGGAGCTTTTGAAAATCATGGTTCGCCCCTACTACCTGTTTCATGCCAAGCTGGTCCGGGGAACATCACATTTCCTGACCCGGGTGGAAGAAGGGCTGGAGATCATGGAGAAGCTGCGCGGTTTTACATCGGGGATGGCCATCCCTACTTATATTTTAAACGCACCACGCGGGTATGGTAAAACACCGCTTCTGCCTACTTATCTGGTGGGCCTAGGCAAGGATTACCTGACTATCCGCACCTGGGAAAACCGGCTATTGCGTGTGGCCAACAAGGAGGGAGCGGAGATAGATTGATAGCAAAAGGCAGCTCTTGCGCCGGATCCGGATTGAGCTTTAGGCAAAAGAACGCCTTAAACACAGACTTTTCCGCACTGAAAAGATGAGCGAACAGATTATATACTTAAATGCTTTAAACAGGATATCATTTTTAGGCCCTGTCCGTATCGGGGCCTTGATTAGATCGTGCGGCTCCGCCCGCTCCGCCTGGATGGCGCCGCTTTCCCAACTGGAGGGCATCCCGGAGCTGAAAGGGCTGCCGGAGAAGCTGTTGGACGAGCGCCGGCAAATTGACCCGGAGGCTGAGTGGAACCGCCTGCTTCACTTTAATGTATCCTGCCTGACCCCGGACAGCCTCACTTATCCTTCGCTGCTTCGGCAGATTGCCCATCCTCCACCGATCCTGTATACTTATGGACATTGGATAGAAAATACTGCCGCGGTGGCCATTGTGGGCAGCCGGCGATGCACTGTTTACGGACTGGAAACAGCCCGCCGGCTGGCCGGCGAGTTGGCGTCGTGTGGCATAACCGTGGTCAGTGGACTGGCCCTGGGTGTGGACACGGCGGCGCACCAGGGGGCTTTGGCCGCCGGCGGACATACAGTAGCTGTGCTGGGCTGCGGGCTGGATCGCTGCTACCCGCCCGCCAACGCCGGCTTGCTGAAAGAAATAAGAGCTTCAGGCTTGGTGCTGACTGAATTTCCTCTGGACGCCCGGCCCCTGCCCGGACACTTTCCCCAGCGCAACCGTATTATCAGCGGTTTAACTCTGGGGACGGTGGTGGTGGAAGCGCCGCTCAAAAGCGGCGCGCTGATTACCGCAAATATCGCCCTGGAGCAAAACCGCGAGGTTTTTGCTGTGCCGGGCCCGGTGAGCAGCCCATACAGCCGCGGTTGCCATAAACTGTTAAAAGAAGGAGCGCGCCTGGTGGAGTCCTGCGCCGATATCTTAGATGAGCTTTCTATGATTCCGGAGGTGAACGTGCCGGCTCAAGCCGAAAAAGGTATCCGCTGCACCGAACCTGAAGAGAAGCTGCTTCAGGCAATCCCCTATCAGCCGCTGCACATTGACGATCTGATCGCTTTAAGCGGGCTCGGCGCGGAGCGGATGGCCTCCCTCCTTTTAGAGCTGGAGCTGAAAGGGCTGATTCGACAACTGCCGGGTAAATATTTTTCCCGGTTCTAGTATAGTTGCAGACGGCAGACGGAATCTAGAATTAATATTGTTGCAGTACGGATTAACTTACCCAAGGAGAAATATTGAACATGAATCTGGTTATCGTTGAGTCGCCTTCCAAAGCCCGTACAGTAGGAAAATTCCTGGGGCGCAATTATAAGGTATTAGCCTCCATGGGCCACCTGATTGACCTGCCTAAAAGCCTGCTCGGTATTGATATTGAAGATCGGTTTACTCCCCGCTATATCACAATTCGCGGTAAAGGGCAGATTCTAAAACAGCTTAAAGACGCGGGGAAGAAAGCCAAAGCGGTCTACCTGGCTGCCGACCCCGACCGGGAAGGCGAAGCTATATGCTGGCACTTGCGGCAGGCACTGAACATTGACGAGCAAACACCGTGCCGGGTTGAGTTTAACGAGATCACCAAAGAAGCGATTAAGAGCGCTTTTCATCATCCGCGCCTGATCGATACCGACCGGGTTGATGCCCAGCAGGCCCGGCGGATACTAGACCGCCTGGTCGGCTATCAGATCAGCCCCTTGCTATGGCGGAATATCCGCAGTGGCCTATCCGCCGGGCGGGTTCAATCGGTAGCCGTGCGCTTGATCTGTGACCGCGAAAACGAAATCACGAATTTTAAATCCCGGGAATATTGGACCCTGGAGGCGCTCCTGCAGGCAGACGCCGGTGAAATTTCTTTTAAGGCGCTTGCTCACCGCCATAACCGTAATAAAATTGAACTGGATCATAAAGAGCAGGTTGACGCGGTGATTGCCCAAGTCCGTGGAGCGGACTTTATTGTAGATAAAGTTACCCGGGCCAGGCGGCGGCGGCGCCCCTATCCGCCGTTTACCACCAGCAGTCTGCAACAGGAAGCATCTTCTAAGTTGGGCTTTACCAGCCGCAAAACCATGTCTCTTGCCCAGCAGCTTTACGAAGGAATTAATATCGGCAAGGGGGATACTGTGGGACTGGTGACCTATATCCGCACTGATTCCACTCGCATTTCCGATCAGGCCCAAAAGGAGGTCAGAGAGCTGATCAGCGGACGCTTCGGCGCAGACTTTATACCTGACGTCCCGCCCCGTTATCGCGCCCGCAAAGGGGCTCAGGAAGCGCACGAGGCTATCCGCCCCACCCTGGTACAGCGTGAACCGGCTGTCATGGAGCAGTTTTTAACCCGCGACCAGTTGCGCTTATACAAGTTGATCTGGGAGCGCTTTGTGGCCAGCCAGATGGCGCCGGCCGTATATGATCAGGTCCGCGTGACAATATCCGCCGGTGAATACTCGTTTAAGGCAGTCGGTTCAAGCCTTCTTTTTCCGGGCTTTATGCTGCTCTACCGGGCCGAGGACCAGGAAACAGGCACACCTCTCCCTGCTCTGGATGAAGGGCAGAAATTGAAGCTGATCAAGCTTTTGCCGGAGCAGCATTTCACCGAAGCTCCTCCCCGCTACAATGAAGCCTCCCTGATCAAAATGCTGGAAGAGCGGGGGATCGGGCGGCCCAGCACATATGCCCCGATTATTGAAACCATCCAGAGCAGAGGTTATGCGCTGAAAGAAAATAAATCATTTGTGCCGACTGAGCTGGGCTGTGTGGTGGTGGATCTGATGAAACAATATTTCCCAGAAATAATCGACGTGGGCTTTACCGCGACTATGGAATCTCAGCTGGATGAGATTGAAGAAGGCAAGCTTAAACGCGATCATGTGCTGGACAGTTTTTATGATCAGTTTAAGGAAAGGTTGGCTGTGGCTGAACAGGAGATAAAGCATATTGAGCTAACCGCTGAGGTCAGTGAGGAGAGCTGCCCTGAGTGCGGCCGTAATCTGATATACAAGCACGGACGATTCGGACGCTTCCTGGCCTGTCCCGGTTACCCGGAATGCAAATTCACTAAAAA
>JAGXSR010000016.1 GCA_018333405.1 Dethiobacter sp.
TTTCCCGCCAGTCAGCTTTAAAAGCAAAGCGGCCATGGCGGGGATTGCTTCCCGCATGCCGCGCGCCGAATCTGCCGTAGCGATAATATACAGATCCTTCCGGTATAGATCGACGCCCGGGTTTTCCTGATACATGCCGGTAACTACCGGCAGTCCCAGCTCAAGGGACGCCAATCGGCCCACCGCCCCACAAGCCAGGCCGTAGCGGCCGGCGTTAAAAGCCGGTCCGGCCACTAAAGCATCGGGGCTTTGCATTTTTATAAGCTCTTTGATCTCCCTGGTCGCCTGCTCTAAATGATCAGCCAAGTAGTTGTCGCCGCAGATAACCGTGGCCACAACCTCTCCTTGATCGCCCAAGGCTTGGGCCAAGGCAGTGCCTGGTCCGACAGGACCCTGTTTGACCAGGGGCTCAAGCCCGGCTTTATCTTCACCGCCGATTTGGCCGAAAAATTGGTTAAGATAATGAACTACCCGCAATTTGCTGTTCGCGGACATGGCAACGCTTCTCTCCTTTCGAGATATGGTTGAGGGACAGGCCTCGAACAGGAGCAAAGCAAAAATTCACAGGCTTCACAAACTGCATTTTTTTAAAGGTCTGTCCCTCCATGGTCATAATTTTCACGGTTAAAACCCGTCTCCTCTCAGACTGCTGAAACCAAGCTCGCAGGTAGAACCGATAATCGCCTGGATCTCCACCGTCAGGCCGCCGTCGGGGGCGAGGGTTCCGGCGAAACCGCCGGCGATAATTTCCGCCGCTTCCAGATCGCCGATCACTTTCATACAAGGCGGCAAGGTGATCAGTTCGTTGGCATTTCCGACACTGACCACGGCGTCAGCCTGGGGCACAGTATCAGCCAGCGCCTGAGAGCCGCCGTCGCGCCCGGCATACTCATCGGTGATCAAGACGGTCTTTACTCCCAGTTCCTCCAGTTTCCGGCAGTTCATGACCAGGTCGGTATCCGGGTTGCCGAACCCTTCTTCGGTAATGATCGCCCCGTCGGCGCCGATCATTTTTACCAGCTTGGCCGCGTAGCTGGAGGAGCGCTCTTTATCAGCCAGAGTAACGTTCTCGTTGGTGATGACCACCCCTAAGAAACAGAGCTCCCTCCCGTGCCGGGCAAACAACTGCTCTACAACCGGGTTATTCTGGTGGTGATAGGTGGTGTTCTTGTCGCAAGCGGAAACACAGTTCCCGCTGACAATGGCGCCGTCCATAACTTCCATGGGGCTGATCAGGCTGGGCAGCATCTTTTTGGCATCCACGCCGTAAACATAGGTGTCATGCAAGAGGCCTTGGGTCTGCAGCATATACAGATAGGCTATCTTTGGCAAATCCGGATATTGGGCAGCGTTTTCCAGGAAGCTGTCCAGCTTAAAGAGCTTAAGCTCATCGGGAGTTACATTCCGGCCGGCTTCGCCCAGGTAGGCAGCAGCTTTTAAACCGGCCAGTCTGACAGCCTGCTCGTGCTTATGCTGGGCCAACCCTTCCACCGGTGTGATCTTAACCACCACGTTTAAAGTCCGGGCAAAAGGGGAGTGCTCGGCGCCCGGCCCGCACATGTCGATGATTCCTTCCTGGAAACCGACAATTTTACCGGTAGTTACCACGGCCACGCCGGACAGCACATGCGTGCGCCCGCTTCCCGCCGTGTCTACCTTGTGGATGAATCCGGGGAATACACCGCCTGGCCCCTCAACCTTGACTCTCGGTTCGATCACATCCTTGACCGGGATAATCCGCACATCCTCCCCGGGCCTGGCCAGGTCCAGATCAACACAGGCAATGTTGGGGTCTTGCTCCAGCAGCTTCTTTAATTCCGCCTGGTTAACATAAAGGCTGCCCTTGGCGACTTCTGTTTTTTCACCAAATTGAACATCGGTGATCTTAATCCTTCCCAATTCAAGTTGCACCGTCTGTTCCTCCTCTCGCTAAAATCCCTTCACTCTTTACACAAAAGATTTTAACCTGTCGCAAACAGATTCTTTGGTTACTTCATCCGCGGTGAGTTTGTCAACGACTTCCCCGGACTTGTAGAAGAGAAAAGTGGGCAAGGCCATCACCTTAAGATCAATACAAAGGCGCCGGTTTTCGGTTGCATTTAATTTGCAGAACTTGACCTTGCCTGCATATTCCAGGGCCAATTTTTCTACCTCCGGCATCAAAGCCAGACACGGCGCGCACCGGGGACCCCAGAAATCAACCAATACCGGAAGCTTAGAGCCAACCACCTCCTCCTGGTAATTCTCTTTGTTTACTTCGAACAGCTTCGTACTCATTTAAATCCTCCTTTTGGCTTACTTTTTAGCCGAGGCGGAATTATTCCGTCGCCGGCGCCGTGATCCTCCAACCTGTAGCGCCACAGCTCATGCCGCCGCTATAGAAGAGGCGCCGGTTTAGGTTTGGGCTTTACCGCAACTCTTCCAGGTACTTTTCTGCGGCAAAAGCCGCTGTGGCTCCGTCTCCGGCTGCCGTAACCACCTGCCGCAGCAACTTTTGCCGGCAGTCGCCGGCGGCAAAAACCCCCGGCAGCGATGTTTCCATCCGCTCATTGGCGATTATATACCCATTTTCCGATAACTGAACCTGGCCGGACAAAAAACCGGTATTGGGAAGAAAGCCGATATATACGAAAACCCCATTCACGGCAATCTCCTTTACCCGGCCATTTTTAACATTTTTTACTACAACTCTCTCCAACAGATTCTCCCCTTGAATCTCATCCACTACGCTATCCCAGACAAACTTAATCTTTTCGTGGGCAAAGGCCCGTTCCTGAACAACCTTGGTGGCGCGAAGGGCGTCCCGGCGGTGAACCAGGAAGACTTTTTCGGCAAAGCGGGTCAGGTAAATAGCTTCTTCCACCGCCGCGTCGCCGCCACCGACCACCATTACCGGCAGATCTTCAAAAAAAGCCCCGTCACAGGTAGCACAAAAGGAAACTCCCCGCCCGAGAAACTGCTCTTCACCGGGAACGTTCAGCTTACGCGAGGATGTGCCCATGGCCAGGATCACCGCCGGCGCCTTGTACTGCCCCTGACTGGTGGAAATTATTTTTTCATTGCCCGCCAGATGAACATCAGTAACCTCAGCCATAATAAACCCGGTTCCGAATTTTTTGGCTTGGTTCTCCATAATCTCTGTCAGCTTCTGGCCGGATCCAGTCATAAAGCCAGGATAATTTTCAACATGGTCAGTAGTGGCAATCTGGCCGCCGGCCAGCATTTTTTCAATGAGCAAGGTCCTCAACTTTGCCCGGGATCCATATAATCCAGCCGTAAGACCGGCCGGTCCTCCCCCGATAATGATCAGATCATAGTTATTTTCCATCTTACATCAGCTACCCCCAGTGCCGGCGCGATCATGGCGCCGGCGCCCCGTTAAAGACAGCATGCTTTCCAGAGCCGCTTCCACGTGCGAAAGATCGACGGCGGCATAATCTGCCAGAAGCCTCTCCGGCCAGCTGTAGGGTAAACGGGGCGCAGTTTTATGGTAAATTTCGATGCTGCTTTCAATATAGCGCAAGGAATCAAGGTCAAGACCGGGTTTTTCCGAAGTCAAAAAAACCGTTTTGCAGGGTATCCGGCCGGGTTTCAGGCTGCCGCTCAGAGGATGGGTCAGCAAGCGGTGCCCGCAGTGAATATAGTCCCGCGTTCGCAGGAAGGTATCGAGCACAAAGCCTTCAATCAGGCACAGGTCAAGATCGGGATATGTTACAGCTACCAGCGGGTTGTTGCTCACCAGAAAAAAGGCTTCGGTCATCTGTTACCTCCGGCACAGCAATTAATAAAGGATTCTGCCTCTTAAATCAAGGTTGCGCCGATCAGCCTTCGCGAATCTTCTTTACGCTTTTGCTGATCGCTTCTTTATCAAGCACCATTTCCATCATCCCGATCTGCTGCTCGTATATTACCGGGTCAATTTCTGCTTTAACCTCGTCTTCGAGGATATGGTATACCTGGAGCCCCAACGAGACTCCGGCTAATGGACCGGCATAGGTGGGATCTCCGGTCGTAACAGTCTCAGCGTATATTTCAGCGCTTTCAGCATCAGGAGAGCCAAGGACAACCATCAGATTCTCCCTGCCATGCTCGTCGACTGTTCCCTTTATGATCCCTTGATCTTCCAGATCCATAGCTCCGGCCGCAGTTCAGACAAAACACTGCGTCAGCTGGAGCACCGGTTCTCCTCCGGCGGATTTTACACATTCCGCAATGGCAGATCCCGGAACACCATCCCTCTCTCCGATACAGAGTACTTTTTTGCCTTTAAACATGGTTAACGGTTTCACTCCTTTTATTTGGGTATGGGTAATGCTTTCCGGAAAAGTTTTAAGTATCGCCGCTCACTTTCCTTGGTTCTTTTCGATGATAAAAGAGATTCCGTCGGACAGGTTGGTCATCTTGGCCAGAAAAAGGCTGCCCTTGCCCATGAACATAACATTTTCCAGCTCTCCTTTCAAGATTGCCTCACGGGCATGACCTAAATACGGCACCGCCGAAGGAACATGGCCCTGAGTCGGTGAAAACCCGGGCATGCCGTATTTTTTTTCAAAATCGTCTATCTCCTCCCGTTTTAGCTGCCCCTGCATTACCGCTAACCCGGCGATCATGCGGTAGTTGTTTCTCGGCACATTGCCGCTTCCGGCGGGCTCGGTAATTTCCGGGTTGTGCAGCTCGGTGGAATATTTGTTTATCTCCGGGATCTTCATGCCCAGCCTGTCGAGCGGCTTTTTAACCAGGGCTTCGTAGATGGCCTGCTGTGAAGAGCCCGTGCTCACATCATGCTTGCCGATTACATCCAATCTGATCTGTGGGTTGTAGCCGTCATCCGGCCCGACGATAACAGCAAATGCCGCCAATACATCCTCCATGATGGGGATAGAATTGGTCAGGTGGCCCTTCATTTTCATGCCGAGTTTGGCCAGGGCGCCTCCCCCGACCACAATTACATGATTATAGATCGAAGAGTAAATCAGGCTACCGGCCAGGACCATGGAATGAACCGGCGCACAGCAAAATGCTTTGATATCCACCCCGGTGCTGTTGTAACAGCCCGACAGTTCGGCCATGGCTTTAGCCAGATTGCCCGCGCCGCGTTGGTAGCGATCACCGACCCCCTCTTCACCGGAATTCATGATAAAGTCTATGGCCGCCGGGTCTTGCTGATGAGAGCGCAACGCCCGGCGGATGGCCAATATCCCGGAAGCCTTGCACGACAGATTCTCCAACAGTATGTCGGCCTTTAAATTATCGTCCTCGTCGTGACCGTCCTGGATACAACCGACCAGATCATCTCCGTCCAGCAGGGGCAGCGCGCCTGCGCTTACCTTTTGCACCACCTTGTCCCGGTCGATACCTTCGCCCAGGCGCTTCATATCGGCTGCGTCAAACAATATATGATCTATCAGCTTTGCTTTTACCCGATCGGAAAACTCTTTGGTCAGATACACCAGGTCAAATTCATCCGCTATCTTCAGCAGCCCATAAAATTCATCCTGGGGCATGATCTCTCCCCATTCGCTGTAGCGGGAGCTGCCGGGAAGCAAATTTTCAAACCACGGTTTCTTAATATTCCATAAATCCTCGGGTTTTAAATTGCCGATAAAGACCTGGTGTGGAGGATAGTTTTTCGCCTCGTCGAAGCTGCGCAAACTGAGTTTAATTTTTTGATCCAATGACGGGTCCTTTACTCTTTCCCTGGTTGGCTTGGAGCCGTAACGAACCAGATCCGGCACATGAGCGATGATGTAGGAGACACCTTTAATTACCGGGTAACCCATATTTATTGCATCCTCCCTGTATATTTAAGTGTACTGAAGGTAACGGTCTGTTCATTATTATCTCAAGATCGACAAAAAAATACAGAATGCAAAAACAGGACGGCTCTATGCTACGCCTGCTTGCACTCTGTCCTTTATGCCTGAGAGATTATCTGACGAAAATTCGTCCGTCATATTACCCCTTCGGTGCCCCAGTCTCTGCCTGGGTCTCTCCAGAGTCCCGTCCGCCTGCGGTTCTTTTGCCTGAGAGTTTCAGCTTGCCGGTCAGCAGCCGGATTGCCTTGCTCCTTCGGCGCCCAAGGATGGGTCTCTCCCACAGGTTTCATCCGAGTAATAATATCAGCTTTAAACAATCATGCCCCCGCGGGGCACCACCGGAAGGATGAAAATATTCCCTCACCCCAGCCCTCTCCCAGAGGGAGAGGGGATTTACAGGGTAGGTGTATTGGATTTCACTGTATAAATATTAATATATCTCCTTCTTAAAATCAAGCTGAATATTAAATATATTTTGCCAATCATACCGCGGCCGTCTCAGTAACTCAGGATGCAGAAGAATGCAGATGCCAAACTAACTGCCGGCAGGTCAAGCGCGCACTGGCGCCGGCTCCGGCGCCGGCCTCAATCCGGCAAAATACTCATTTAACTCTGAACCGGTCATGGTATCAATGCTTTTAATCATCGATGGAAACTGAGGAGGATAGATATCGTATAGATATTCATACATCCGGTCAACCATATACTCTACATCAGAAATCACGCTCCAGATCTTCTGAATATGCTCAGTGGCCATAAATACCGCCTGGCAGTATTCCTGCAGCAGGGAGATCAGCTGTTTCATCCTGGGAATCAGGGTGATCTGCTCGTTGCTGTTCACTTTATACAGCTCTCCGGCTTTCCACACCGCCACCTCTTTCCAACGGTTTACCTCTTCGATTTCACTATAAGCTTCGGAAAGGTTTCCTCCATGCTCAGCCATATATTTTTCCAGGCCGTAGCGCAGATAACTTACACGGTTGTCGATAAACACCTTTAAAGTCTCGATTAAGCCGGCAATGTGACACGGATCTAAGCTTGCCGGCTCTTGATTGAACAGCAAGGCTGCTGGAAACTGCTCAATCTTTTTACGCAACAGCGCGCAGAGCAGGTATCCATACAGACAGGGGAGCTTCTGCCGCCCTTCCGTCGGCTGCCATCCCCAGTTGCAAGCCCGTTTCATTAAGCGCAGGTAGAGGACTGCCTGCGTGTTCGGTTCTTCCCTACCCAGGTCATAAGCCGACTGGTTCAAACGCTCCGCATGGGTGGAAATATTAACCCTGATATTAAAGTTTTCAACTAGCCTGTCGAAAATGCCACAAAAATATTTCCCATTCTCCCAAAAGATGTGGGGGTGATCAAACATGCCGCTTTTTTCAATGCTGTAGCGCCCTATTCCAGTCACACCCAGTGGCGGATAGTGCCCGTCGGGGCGCAGTACCAGGCGGATTTCCGGGGTCCAGCTGATCTGCTCAAACTGTAAATGCGGCAACTTATCCAGCCCTTCCGCTACCAAAACCCGATCGATATACTGATCCGGGGTGACAAACTTGACCCGGCAATTTTCCCGCTCTTCTTCCAAAATCTCCTGCCAGGCCCGGGTTAAGATCTCAATGGCCAGATCTCCAAAATCCATCAGCTCCAGGTCCTGGATATAAACCAACAGCGCATCCGGCGGAGCCAGGTTCAACTCCTGGCGCAGCACCGACTTGTAGAGAGCTATCCCTTCATCTATGTTAATCGGGAATGTCTCACGCTGCCCGGTCAGGTACTCGTTATTAAAAACATGGTAGTCCCCCAGCCGGAATCCCTGGTCTTTTACCGCATCACGCTTCATGCGGGTAATCGGCCGCCAGATCTCCTGAGAAATGGGGAAGTTGCGCGGCAGGGCCAGAAGGTCGCGACGGCCGGCTTTGATTAAATACGGCTTATAGATATAGTCACCCTTTCCCGCCAAGCTAAAAGAGGATTTTTGCTTATTTAAGTGTGGAAAGATCAGGTAGTCGATATTTGCGCCCGCAGCCGCTTCCAGCTTATCATAGCTGTAGGAAGCTTCCGCGGAGAAGAAACCTTTGTACTTAGGGTAGGGCACATTCATCAAGTTATGCAAAAACTGCATATTCCAGACTATTTCCTGGATGATCTCTTCATGATTCAACAATGAAACATGGGTATGGTGGGCATGTCCGTAGATCGGATATAACCGTCCGGAGTGAAAATTCTCCTTTATCTTTTGGAAGCTGTCCGGCATGACTTCGCAAATCTGCTGCAGCAGTTCGTTGGTAAATTCTATACAGATGGGGGCGCCCAGCTTTTCTCCCAACTGGATGCCTTGAGTGTATATATCCCGGCCCTCCTCCATTCTTTTTTTAATAAAATTCTGATCCAGGATAGTTTCCTTCATCGGGTTGCCGTCATCAAGATAAGAAAGCAGTTTTTCTTGTAAATCCCACAGCAGTTCGTGAGCGTGAAAAGCGATGACGACATAAACATCTTTCATGATCTGTTCGCTCCTTTTTGTGACCGTAGCTTTCCCTTGGATCGCGAAAAATAAACTTGGCTGAAGACAGTCAATTTGTTGGCTGAATAATCCGATTATACGTGGGAGAAAACAGTAGAAGTAGTATAATTCGACCGAGGATAGTCAGAAAAGGTAATTTATGGTATACTTTAAAAAGTAAGGCTCGGGCAGGTGATAAAAATTGCGCGCCTCTCCCCCCAAAGGGAGGAGAGGAAACCGGCAAAGAAGGCTATCGGCTCAGGTCTGGCCGCCGCCAACCCTCCCCCAAAGGGAGGAGAGGGATTTGGCGGCATTTTCCGGATAGAGAGATCGGCTCTTCATGGATACTATAAAGAATGGCTAATCTTTAAATTACTCTTCCTGCTGGGTTACTGTGATAACGGAAGCCGAGTCTATCACCCGGGTATGGCCGATCTTATCCCCCAGCCGCCTTCCGTCGGGTTGCGTTAAGACAAGCACTACTTCAATGATTCCAAGTATTGAACCGACGATCGCTCCTGCCAGCCACCCAATAACGGGAATAACCATAATCACTGTGCCGATAGCCAGCGGAATATTGCGGCGGATAGAAACCATCCAGCCTATACTTCCTTCGCCTTCTTCGAGGATAACCTCAAGATTCATCAATTTCTTGCCGATACTTTTGTTTTTGAAATTGTCATTCTTGAGAAGTTCGAATACGATGGCCTCCTTGGTCAGGGTGTAAGCAGCCCCGAGCAAGTATCCGATAAAAGGGATGACAGACGACAAGATAGCGGCGATAACTCCGTCAATCAGCGCTGCTACAAACCGGCGAACCAGGTCTGCCTTAGGTAAATCCGGCATAGGGAACACCTCCTGAGTTAAGTAATATTTCTGATAATTCATTATACACAATAAACATGCAAAATGCCAGCATTTTTAGATCCGCGCTCTTTGCGCCGCAACAGTTTTCGCCTGGACCGGCAAAAGGTTAAGCGAGCGTTGAATGCAGGGTGTATCGCGAAAAATATGTTTGGCTGAAAAACAGCCAAATTCCCCTCGCCCCCTGGCGGGGGAAAGGGGAATGCAGGTGGGCAACAGCCGCAGAATATAGATTCAGATCAATTTATCGATCGCCACGCTTAGACGAAACAGTGGCGCCCTTTTACAAAGCCCGGTCGGCTAACTCCAGGCACTCGTCAACAGCATTCAAGCCGAGTTCCAGCTCTTCGGCATTAATCGACAACGGTGGGGCAATAAACAGGTAATTCCAGCGGGGGTAACAATAGACACCTTTCCCGGCCAGACAGCCGCTGATCTGCCCCATGACCCCGGGGTCAGGCCCGTTCCAGGGAGCAAGAGCTTCTTTTGTTTTCCGGTCTTTAACCAGCTCAATAGCGGCGAAAAGGCCGATCGAGCGGACATCCCCTACGGCGGGATGCTGCTCTTTGATCTGCTGCAGGCGCTGTTTCAGAACCTCTCCTAAGTTGGCCGCATTATCGATCAGTTTTTCTTCACTGTACACTTGTACTGTCGCGACACCCGTAGCGCAAGCCAAGGGGTGTCCACTATAAGTCAGGCCACACCAGAGCATCTTATCATCAAAATATTGCCCGATCTTGTCGCTGACCACCACGGCGCCCAGAGGGATATAACCCTGAGTCAGCCCCTTGGCCATGGTCATCATGTCCGGGACCACTTTCCAATTATCCACCCCGAACCATTGGCCGGTGCGGCCCCAGCCGGTCATTACCTCGTCCGCAATTAACAAAACACCGAATTCATTACAAATTTCACGGATCCGGGGCAAATACTCCGGTGGAGGCACAAACACACCATTAGTGCCGGTAACAGGCTCCACAAAAAACGCGGCAATCGACTTAGGATCTTCATAGAGCATTACTTCACGAACATGCTCCGCGCATTCAAGGCCGCACCCGGGATAAGCTTTGCCGAAAGTACACCGGTAGCAGTACGGCTCAAACACGCGCACCACCCCCGGAATGCCCGGTTCCGCCGGCGGACGCCGGGGATCTCCGGTCAGAGTAATCGCCCCATAAGTCGCCCCGTGGTAAGAGCGGTAGCGGGCCATAACTTTAAACCGGCCGGTGTACTGGCGGGCGATTTTGATTGCGTTATCATTGGACTCAGCTCCGCCCAAGGTAAACAGCACTTTGTTTAAGTCACCCGGGGTATGCCGCGCAATCAGCTCGGCCAGGCGAGCACGGGGCTCACTGGCGTAAAAGGGGGCGATAAAGCAAAGTTTATCCGCCTGCTCCTTGATCGCGGCGATAACCTTGGGGTGCTGATGGCCGATATTTGTATTGACCAGCTGAGACGAAAAATCCAGGTATTTCTTGCCTGCCTTGTTCCAAAACCAGCATCCTTCCCCTCCGACAATCTCCTCATAGCTGTTCTTATTCTGGACCGCCCACGATCTGAGCACGTGGCGTCGTTCCAGTGCACTAATATCCGACAAAAGCGCACCTCCTAAGTGTAAATGTTATTTGAATATGTCTGATTTTCAAATAATATCAGCCAAGTGGACCCGCTAAACGTCGCCTTTGTCCGCCTAAACCCTTAAAGCTGCCGGCGGAATAACCCCTGCCCTTATCCCCCGCAGATGTAAGGGATCACCGAGATCGCGTCGCCGTCGTTCAGTGTATGCTCCACAGGCTCATGTTTGCCGTTCACCAGAAACTCTGCCGTCAATACGCCCTGGCGATCTACCAGCTCGAAAGCAAGGATATCCGCCTTCTCCCGGGAAAGGTAACTCACCAGTTCCTTTAAACTGACAACGTCTTCCGGCAGGGTAAGGGAATATTCACCCGCATCTCCGGCTTTACGGTACGGGGGCAGCAGTTTTAAGGTAATTCGCATCGGCTTCTCCCTTCTTGGCCAGTCAGCTGACATGCCGTTTAAAGTCCAGATCTAAGTCTGTAAGTATCTCATGGCCGGGGATCCCTTCCGCTGACCACCCTCTTAAATCATAGTACTGGACCAGCATCTTGCCCAAATGGGGCAGGCTGCCTGCAGCGGCGCCTTCCCGCCGGTCATGAGCCAGCAGTCGCGGGGATAGAGTGTCGTCTTTACGGCTAATCCCTAAATCCACATTAATCAGACGTTTTAAGTTAAACAGCCTCTCTCCGGCATGCAAAAGCTCTTGTTCGCTTATATCCCAGCCGGTGACAGCCGAAAACCAGCGGGCAATATCCGCCGGGACAATATGGCCGCGGATCAAAAACTTACACAGACCCAAAGCGTTAAATACACTCATATAGTCCTGCATCTTTTTAGCCAGCTCGGCCTTCCCTTCGATGCCGTGGGGCTCGTAATCGTCTTTGAGCCCGATTAACGAAGCAGGAACAGCCCTGTTTTCATTGAAGTAGGTCAGTCCCTCCAGGTGACAGCCGCCGCGGTTGGCGGTAGCATAAACCACCGCCATGCTGGTAAAAGCCCGGGGATCATGGAAAGCCAGCTCCAGCCCTTTGCTCTCCGCCACAAATTCTTGGGCCAAAGGTGCAAAGTGCTCCGCCGCTTTGCGTACCCCTAAGGAAAGAGGGGCGCCCAAACCTTCCCGCCGGGCTATCAGCGGGATCAGCTTTAAAATGGCCTCCCCGTTGCCCCAGCTTAAATCAAGACCGCCGCTTTCGGCTTCGCTGATCAGGCCGTGCTCAAAAAGCTCCATGGCAAAAGCAACTACGGAGGAGGTGGAGATGGTGTCCAGCCCGAAGCGGTTACACAGATCGTTGGCGGCAATAATGTAGTTTGGGTCATCGTTCAGGCACATCGCCCCGAAGCCGGCGATGGTTTCATATTCGGGGCCATGGGCGATGGCGCCGCGGTAAGGTCCGATTTCCACCTTCATATCTTTGCCGCAACGGATAGGGCAGCTGAAGCAGGCGTAATGTTTTACACGCAATCCCGCCTCAACCATGGCTTGCCCGGAAACTTTGGATGCGCCTTGCGTCCAGGAGCCGAGCGTCCAGTTGCGTATAGGCAGATCTCCCAGCCGCTCTACCACGGGGACGCCTCCGGCCGTGCCGAAATCGGTCAACCCCTTCGCTTTCTCCCGCAGTTTAGGCATCACCGCCTTGCGCGCTTCGGTCAGATCTTTGGCGTCCGCCACAGCGGGCGGGCTGCCGCAGCGGCGCACAGCGATCGCTTTAAGGTTCTTAGCGCCCATTGCCGCACCCAAGCCGCAGCGCCCCGCAGCCCGGGCATCATGACCGTCAATCATAATCGCGGCAATCAGCGCTCCATTCTCTCCGGCCGGACCGATGGAGGCAACATATACCTCTGCTCCCAACTCTTCCCGAATTTTATCCTGGGTGCTGTAGGTGTCCTCTCCCCATAGCGCAGCAGCGCTTCTGATTTCTACCCCGGAGCCATCTAAATACAGGTATACAGGCCGATCGGATTTTCCGGTGATGATCAAACCGTCGTAACCGCATGTCTTGAAAACAGACGGCCAATAGCCTCCTACCGCTGCCTCAGCCCAGATCCCGGTAGCCGGGGAACGACCGCAAAAAGCAGCCTTACAAGCGGTAGGCACACTGTGCCCGGTCAGAACGCCCGTGAATACCAGAAGCGGCGCCTCCGGAGCTAAAGGCTCTATTTTATGATAGCCCCTCTGGTAAAATATTTTGGCCGCCAAACCGGACCCGCCTAAGTAACGCCTATAGTCCTCATCAGGCAACGCGGTTTCTCTACTTTCCCCGGTACTCAAATTAACTTCTAAAAATTTACCGTAAAAACCATGACTCACCCTTTGATTGCTCCTTTCGTCCAAATTTACTGCTAAGACACCTCTTTGTACGATCAGTATAACACCGATTCAGAGAGTTGAGAAGAGTGGCAATTTCTTTGGAATCTACCTTCTATAGCGCTCAAATGGGGTTAAAATTTTTATCAAAGCATGTGGCGCGTCAGCCCTGTACCCAAATCTTTATCCTTTAATCTTTCCGACAGATTTGATAAAATTAATGCAAACATAATTTTGGGGGTGAATTAAATGGCCGTTGTCGATGTCACTGTTTTGCCTATCGGCACAGGCGCTACCAGCCTGAGCGATTTTGTGGTCGCCTGCCAGCGCGAGCTTAAACTGTGCGGAGAGGGGCTTAACTTTCAGCTCACCGCCATGGGGACTATTATTGAGGGCGATCTGGACCGTGTTTTAGAGGTAATCCGGCGGCTGCACGAAGTCCCTTTTAACCATGGAGCCATGCGTGTCAGCACAACTATAAAAATTGACGATCGCCGGGACAAGGCAGGCACCATTTTGCAGAAAATTCAATCCGTGGAATGTAAAATGTAGCTTATTTTAATAACACGACGATCTGGATACTGAACTTTTATCAAACAATATCGAGTTCAGCCGGCAAGGAACTGGAGTGTAATCGTTGTTCTATCTGTACGCATCGTTCTTTATTTCTGTAATGAATGTAACTTCGGTCAAGATTCTATTACCGGATATCATGCACGGCTTGAACGTGGAATTGAATTGGCTGACCTGGGTAGTAAACGCTTATACATTACCCTTAGCTGTATTTATCCCCATTGCCGGAAAAATTGGCGATCTATATGGAGCACGCCGCTTCTTTATCTACGGTCTCCTCGGCCTGGCCGTAGGGTCGCTGATGTGCGGCGCCGCCTTCTCTCTTCCCTGGCTAATCGCCGGGCGGATTGTTCAAGCACTAGGGGCCGCTTTGCTGGCGCCTAATGCCCTCTCTATACTGCTGACCGGGGTAGCCGAATCCAGACGGGGCCGGTTACTGGGAATTTGGGGCGGGGTTGGCTCTGCCGGCGCCCTGTTCGGACCGGTCATTTCCGGGCTGCTGGTCGACAGCTTAACCTGGAGAGGCTCTTTTTTACTGATCGCCGGCCTGACGGTGACAATATATCTGGCCGCACGAATAAGTCTATC
>JAGXSR010000017.1 GCA_018333405.1 Dethiobacter sp.
AAATGGCCTCCGCTCGTAAAGCACGCTACATCGCCAATTACGGCTTGCCTCCTTACGACGCCGGAGTGCTTACCCAGAGCAAAAGCCTGGCGGATTATTTTGAGGCCTGCCTGAGATTGTACAATCACCCCAAGGTGGTAAGCAACTGGGTGATGGGAGAATTTACCGCCCTCATCAATGCCGCCGGCCTCGACCCCCTTGAGGCCTCCTTTACCCCGGAGCATATAGCCGAGCTGATGATGATGGTGGAAGAAGAAGTGATCAGCGGAAAAATGGCCAAAGAGGTGATGGTCAAATCCTTTGCCACGGGAAAGGCGCCCCGGGCGCTGGTGGTAGAGGAAGGTCTGCTGCAGATTTCCGACCAGTCGGAACTGGACCGTTTGGCAGATCGGGTGATCGAGGACAACCCCGACAGTGTAGCCAACTACCGGAAGGGCAAAACCAACGCCTTAAGCTTCCTGATCGGACAGGTCATGCGAGCCAGCAAAGGCAAAGCAAATCCACAGATCATAAGCCAACTGCTGGCGGAAAAATTAAAAGAATAGCCACCCTACAAGTAGCCTGTACAGGCGAAGCACAAGCCTCACCTTTCGCTTCTGTTCAGACTGTACTGGATTGGACCAACATATCTTTCTTGCGATCCGATAGCAAAAAAGTGGTCGTCCTCGGAGCCGGGAACCACGCTGTAGAATCACCCGTCCCAGATTGCCTTTGTAGAGACATTGGCCTGATTATGTAAATTTAAAGGAATGTCGATCATCATAGATTTGTCGATTTCCGCTTTATCGACACGCTGGTTATAGGTCATAAACAGACTATATAACCCTGGCACAAGTTTGTCTTTGGAGAACATGGCAATTTCTTCAATGTTCTGGCTTACAAATGTTTCTATGGATTCTACAACAATTCGGCCCGGCGCTACAAGCTCTGCATTTTGGCGGACGCCAGCCAAACAATGATCCTTGACCAGTAAACAAGGACGTAAGCCTTCTTCTATGTTGCGTTTGGATTTATCATAGACACCTTGCATAGGCGCTACTGTCACATGGAATACGGTATCCCCAACCAAGAAGTCCCCATGCCGCCCCAGTTGATCATCCTTGGTGCTATAGGACTCGTTTCCGATCTCCAGACCAGGAAAACGAAGCTGTAATTTAGCTCCTACTAAATGCTGTGCCACCGGACCTTGCTTACCAGTCATATCCGCTATTTTTAACAAGTCATAAACGTTCTGCCAAGTGCTTTTTGTCGAGTCATAAACCATCTTTAGTTTCTGTCGATTATGAAATTCAGCGACCTTTTCCACAAGTATCTCTTGTAGATTATCCAGAATATCGTTTCTCTCTTCTGGTGCCATGTCGTCTAACTCAGCTTTTGAAATGGCGACCAACATGCCGCGCATGTCGCCGGGAACGCCCCGGTTCGTGCGGCCGCCTTCTCTTACGAAAGGCCTGTTTTCACCAAAACGAGCAAGTATTTTTTCAACCGCGGCGCCACTAACACCTTTTATTTGTGATGCGCCCTTGGCGCGATGCGCTTCTATCTCAAGGCTGAAATCTTTCTTCAGCCGTTCCAGGACAACAAGCGCCGCCGAAATAGTTCCCTTAGCCGGTCCACCACTTGCCGTGTAAACGGTAAGGTGATCATACCAGTTATGAAAAGCAGATAAAGTTCTTTCACGCGCGTCCTGCAGATCCACCATTATTCACTCTCTCCATAACGAATGTGCCGTAAAGGCCGTCCCCTTAATAGTTCATTGACCACAGGGTTTAAATAATATTTCCCAATCCATTCGATAACCGGGACGCATACCGCGTCACCAAAACCGAATAAAGCCTGGTTGAGCGGAACAGTTATGTTATAGTCATCCGCACCCATCAACCGGGCACACTCACGCGCCGACATCAGGCGGGCAAAAGATTGTCCCTTGCCGGCTTTGAACAAGATCTGTCTTCCACTCCCACCCCGCGGTGTGCGCAAACATCCCGCCAAACCATCCGTCCGCAGTTCAGCCATAGATTTTCCATTTCTGACGCGCCGGAATATTGTGCCATAAGAATATTCTTCTCTATTGATGAGCTTATCTGCTATTTCCCTGTGGCGGGGACTCATCTGATTGAGCAAATACTCTACTCTTGGCCTGCTCCACCATTCTTGGGCGTTATGGGGAATATCCTCGACAATATCCTCAAAATGTCCGGCGCTATTGGGGAGTTGCGGCAGTTCTCGCATATTCCAGCGAATATCCGGTTGGCTGAATATAAAATCAGCTAGCGCTTTTGGCCGGATTTCGCTTCCAAAAAAACTCATTTGCTCCCTAATTCCCCATGCCGGCGGCGGGCTATCCAGCAGCCCTATGACGAACAGCCGCTGCCGACTATGTGGCACGAATCGACTAGCGTCAATAATAAATGCGTCCACGCTATATCCTAATCGGTTCAGCGTTTGCAATACTTGGTAAAAATCTTTACCGTTATGCGAAGTTAAAAAGCCGGGCACATTTTCTAAGAGCACGAATGGAGGCCGGCGGCTATCCATTTCTTCTAGAATGCGAGCAAATCCCCAAAAGGCCGATGAATGTTGCCCGGCAAGTCCTTTGCGCCCTCCAGCAAGGGAGAGATCGTTGCA
Source organism: Dethiobacter sp. (assembly GCA_018333405.1). Taxonomy (GTDB): domain Bacteria; phylum Bacillota; class Dethiobacteria; order DTU022; family DTU022; genus JAGXSR01. The sequence continues at coordinate 2,629 of JAGXSR010000017.1, forward strand.
AGGAAAAGAGGCTGTCGCCAATGTGGTGGTGGGCACATCAGCCGCAAGCAACGTGTGAATATCACCCAAAATGAAGCGTGCGGTGTCTGATTGATAATGGCCTTGATACATGGCCTGTTTTTGCTTGTCTATATCATTAGCAAACACAACCGTCCAGCCTTGACGTTCCAACCCTAACCGCATCAAACCAATGCCGGCGAAAAATTCACAAACAGTGCGCTGTGGCAGTATTGCCGGCCATTGCTCTTGATTATTAGAAGGCGCTGTATTTTGAACGGCGCTAAGGGTCATAGCAACACACCTCTCCAAATTCCTTCTGATCTCGCTTTCCCAAAATCGTAATACTGTCCAACCTTCATTGATAAGCTGATCCGTGACCGCGCAATCCCGCCGCATGTTGCGGCGAATTTTGTTCAACCAATATAATCGGGAATCTGTGCATTGAAACTGGTCTTCCAGAGATTTAAGTTTACGCTTGCTCCATTGTCCACCATGCCAAAAATCACCATCAATAAAAATAGCCACTCGCCTGGTAGAAAATACGATATCGGGTTTGCCCGTTACGTCCGGTGGACAAGCTTTATACCGCAACCCCAGCACCCATAGAGCCTTACGAAACATCACTTCTATTTCCGTGTCGCGTGAGTGTATCTTTTCCATCATTTGGCGCATATCCCATGATGTGATTAGCTTCTGGGAAGCAATTCAACAATAAGAGAGATAATCCTGCTGCTTGGTGGATCAAAATCATGCTCATGGGGTGGTTCCATTCGTTTGCTCACAGAGCACATCTGTCCCCCTGTCTCCTGCCCTTGCTCAGGGCATTTCGCCGGTGGGCGGTTCTGCCGCCAGCAAAGAGCGGACCAAATGTTCCCCGGCAAATTGTCCGTTAGTCAAATCGGCCAGGCTGCTTTCGCCGCCGAAGATGCTCTCTACTATTTCCCCCGCCCCAAGCCCCGTATCCTGCAGCCGCTTCGCTTCCCGCCTCAAGGCTCGCAGATGTTCCAGGCAGGCGCACAGTGCTTCCCGTCCCTCCGGAACGATCCTGCCGATGGATGTGAACAGGACCAGATCATGCGGCAGCTTAAGCAGCTTCTCTATGGAGCGCATGATCTCCCCCACCTCTTCTTCCGGCCGAATCACTTTGATTTTCTCGGAGACAAAAAGGTCGCCGGAAAAACACCAGCCCTGTGTCGGTTCGATCAGGACCACGTGGTCTGCACTGTGCCCCGGTGTCTCCATCACCTGGAATGTATGTTTCCCAGTCCGGAGAAGCCCGACGGACAACTGGTGAA
>JAGXSR010000018.1 GCA_018333405.1 Dethiobacter sp.
TCCCAACTCCAAATCTGCTCCCGACGCATCACTACACCCGCCACTGCCGCGGCCAGAAAAACCAAACCCCCGGCGGTGGGTGTTCCCGCTTTGGACAGGTGGCGGGCAGGCCCGTCTTTCCGGATCTGCTGTCCGTACTGCAGCTTGCGCATCACCTTGATCATCAGCGGACAGATCACTACGCTGACGGCGAAGGCAAAAAACATGGTGAAATACAGATTGAGCTGCATATTTTAATTTTCTCTCCCCGGAGATGCCAGCAGGAGCTGTACCAGCTTTTCCATACGCATCCCCCTTGAGCCTTTCACCAGAATATACCATCCTTTTTCCGGAAACATCTCCTGCACCGCCGCAAAAGCCTCCTGCTGGTCGCTGCATATTCTGACCGGAAGGCCCGCTTCCAGCGCCGCGGATGCCGCCTCTTTAGCCAGACCGCCTACAGAGATCAGAGCGCCGATTCCGCAGCGGGCCGCAAACCGTCCCACCTCGCGGTGGGCGAAGAGAGACTCGTTTCCCAGTTCCAGCATGTCGCCAAGTACCAGGACCGTTTTGTTGCCGCCCAGTTCTGCCAGCACTTTTAGTGCCGCTTTGACCGACGAGGGGTTGGCATTATAGCTGTCGTCAATTATTTTCACGCCGACGGCCGTTTCTTTGATTTGCTGCCGACCGGCGGTTACCTGGGCTTCCTGCAGACCGGACTGCATATCTTCGGGACTAATCTTTAATAACCACCCCACCGACAGCGCGGCAAGAGCATTACTGACCATATGCCTGCCGGGCAAGGCCAGATTAAAATCCGCTTCTTCTCCTTTGGGGAAACGCACCCGGAAAAAGCTGCTCTCTCCCTGGCGAGTCAGCCATAAGCATTCTATATCTCCCGGCGCAAATCCGTAATAATAAACTTTTCCCGGAAAGCGTTTCCCCATCTCCACAAGTCGCGGGTCATCGCCATTTAGAACAGCGGTCCCGCCGGCGCCCAAATAATCCAACAGTTCACCTTTGGCCCTGGCAATAGCTTCCACCGACCCTAAAAGCTCCAGGTGAGCTTCTCCGATATTGGTAATCACCCCGATGGTGGGATGAGCGGTGCGGGCCAGAAGATCTATTTCGCCCAACGCGCTCATGCCCATTTCCAGAACGGCTGCCTGGTAATCTGAATTTAAGTTTAGTAAAGTCAGCGGCAGGCCGATTTCATTGTTCAGATTTCCTGCCGTTTTCAGCGTGAGCAGTCGGCCTGATATTACTCCGGCTATAAAATCCTTGGTGGTAGTCTTGCCGCTGCTGCCGGTAACACCGATCACCGGCAAACTGAATTTACGCCGGTAATACGCGGCCACCCGCTGTAGCGCTTTAAGCGGATCTTCCACCTCAACAATCAGGCTTCCCGGGGGCAGAGACGGCAGAAAGCGCCCCGCAAAAAATGAACCGGCCGCCCCTTTATATATAGCTTCCGCCAGATAGCAATGACCGTCGGTGTGCTCCCCTTTCAGAGGAACAAAAAAGTCGCCCGGATATACCTTGCGCGAATCAATAGCAAAACCGGTTACCATTGTTTCCGGGTCTCCTTGCAGCAACTTGCCGGTGCAGGCTTTTAATATTTCTTTAGCTCTAATTTGCATGACGGCTGATAAGCTTCCTCTTTAGTTTTGTCATAATCATCTCCTGCGCCACCTGACGATCGTTGAAAGGTATAATTCTGTCGTGATAAATCTGCTCCGTTTCGTGGCCTTTTCCGGCAATTAACACCAGATCGCCTGAACCGGCTTCATCCAAAGCAATCCGGATTGCCTGCTTGCGGTCGGCTATGATCCGGTACCCTTCCCTCGGGCGGCAAATCTGCAGGCCGGTTATAACTTCCCGCATAATCTGCTGTGACTCTTCACCCCTTGGGTTATCGTCGGTAACGATAGCCAGGTCGCTTAAGCGCCCGGCCACCTCTCCCATCAGCGACCTTTTACTGCGGTCCCTTTCTCCCCCGCAACCGAAAACGGTGATAATCCGGCCTGCGCTTAAATCCCTGGCGGTTTTGATTACGTTTTCCAGGCCGTCCGGCGTGTGCGCATAATCCACAACCACATAAAAATCCTGGCCTGCTTCTACGAGTTCAAACCGGCCGGGAACACCGGAAAAATGTGTCAGACAGGTACAGATGTCAGGCAACGGCAACCCTTCCGCCAGGCCGGATGCAATCGCGGCCAGGGCATTGTATACGTTAAACCTCCCTTTCAGGGGAATTTTAAGCCCCTCGATCCCGGCAAAAGACTCTACCTGAAAGAAAATGCCTTGTTCATCCTGCCGCACACCGCTTGCCCGCACATCTGCGGGATTGTGTATACCGTAGGTCACGATCTGCCCCGCGCTCCGTCTGCTTACGTATTCAAAGCAGGGATCATCGGCATTCAAGATCGCCATCGGTTGTTTGCTGTCCCGATCTTCACCCCATCCCATTTGGGAAAATAGCCTGGTTTTCGCGTTTCTGTACGCTTCAAAGGTATGGTGAAAATCCAGATGCTCACTGGTTATATTAGTCAGCACGGCGATATTAAAATGACATCCGTCTACTCGCTTCAGTTCCAGAGCATGTGAGGAAACTTCCATAGTGACATGAGTTGCTCCGATTGACGCCAGCCGGCTGAACATCGCCTGCAATTCATCAGCTTCAGGCGTTGTAGCCGGGGAAGGCATACAGTGATCACCGATACGGCAGCCCACAGTACCCAACAGCCCTGTCACTTCTCCACTTCCTCTGAATAGCGCATCGATCATATGTGCGGTTGTTGTTTTGCCATTGGTTCCGGTCACCCCAATCAATTTAAATGATCGTGACGGGCTGCCGTAAAAACGATCCGCCAACAAGGCCAAAGCTAACCGCACATCCGGCACCCGCACCAGGGGAACTCCTTTGATCGGGCAGTTCCGGTCAACAACCACGGCCCTGGCGCCGTGTGCAATAGCCTCCCTGGCATAGAGCCACCCTTGCGTCCGGCGTCCGGATATGGAAAAGAACAGTGTCCCCGGCTTGACCTTGCGGCTGTCATGAACCAAACCACTTACTTCTCCCTGTAGATCGCCCTCCACACTTTTGACAACTAGCGCTTCCAACAACTTTTCCAATAATATGGCCTGCATTAAACTCTCT
>JAGXSR010000019.1 GCA_018333405.1 Dethiobacter sp.
CGCCGTCGCCCATCACCCAGCCGGCTTCGTCCAGCAACTCGGTTGCTTTTGCCGGATCGAACGGCAGCGGTTTGAGATCAGGGTCATACGCCCAGGATACGGAAGACATATGGCTGACCTGCTGCAAGGCCATACCGTCAAAGAGATTCTCAACCATCGCCGGCCGATCCAAGGCATAGGTGATGGCGTGGCGCACTAATTTATCGCTTAAGATCGGATGATCCTGCTTCATGGCCATGTACTGGTAAGCGTTAGCAGGCATGGCGTGAATGTTCAGGCCGGCTTCTTCGTACAATTCAAAATCTTTGGCGTTAGGCTGCACCCAGATTATATCGGCTTCGCCGGTGAGCGCCTGGGCTTGGGCCACTTCCGCGGTAATCACCTTGACAATAATCCGGTCCAGCGAGGGCCGCCCGCGGAAGTAATCATCAAAGGCTTCCATTTCCGTAAACTGACCCTCAACATAGCGGACAAACTGGAAAGGACCGGCGCCGATCGGGTGGGTAATCGCCGGATGGGTCTCCAGGTCGGCGATGGCGGTGCCTTCAAAAACATGCTTCGGTGAAATCGGCCAGGTGGCGATCTGGGTCAGGCTGGGAGCGTCAATCTGGGTCAGGGTGAAACTGATCGTGCGCTCATCGATGATCTCAATACCGGTTAACTCGTCGGCTGCGCCGGTATTAAACGCTTCAAACCCCTCAATAAAGGCCCACATCGGGGCGCGAACCCCGGTATAATCGGGGTGGCACATCCATTCGAAGGTCCATTTGACATCTTCGGCGGTCATCTTTTCGCCGTCATGAAAATAGATATCGTCCCGCAGCACAAAGGTAATGCTCAAGTTGTCGTCGCTGATCTCCATCGATTCGGCCAAATCCGAAACCAGCTCATAATTATTATCCGGATCGTAGCGCATCATTCCGGCAAATACAGGGTTGGCGGAGTAATCGTCGTAGACAGATTCCCAGAGGTTCGGGTTAAACAGTCCCTCCGGGGCGCTCCACAGCGCGATGATCACCTGGTTTTTAGCTGCCTCTTCCTCTTCCGCCGGCTCCGGGGCGCAGCCGGCAACCAGAAAAGCGGAAACCATCAGCAGCACCAAAATCATGATCAATCCTTTTTTGAACATCTTTGAACTCCCCCTTTGCATTTAGCTTCATTTTCTGTAGCGAACAATTGCCTCCGGATAAGAACGATCACCTTCTCCAAAAATAGCACCCGGCCTGCTGCCTACCAGCCAAAATATTGATTCGACATTTTATAATCAAATCCTGCAAAATGTAACATACCACGGCAAGCCGCAAGGATTCAGAATTCAGGAAGATGGGTGGAAAAGCAGTAGCAACAGGTTTGGAAAAGCGGAAAAATCTCTGCCATTCGTAATTTGAAGTTTTTACCAAGCCGCCTGCGATTGCTATTTTGCAGGAGCGAATAACTATTCGCCCTAAAAAAATAATTGCCCCTTACCCGTTTCGCGCAGGTCTTGCGTGACAAAAGGACCGTCCCCGCGTCACGCACGCACGTCCCCGCGTCACGCAGCGGCGCATATAATGAAGTCTGCTTCTGGAATTTGAGGATCGTCGCCTAAGCCTTCTGCTATTGCGCGGATTGCTGCTCCCTCACCCTGACCCTTTCCCCCCAAAGGGTGGAGAGGGGACTCGCGGGTTAATATCACCTTGTGCAAAACGAACAATATTAATGCAGCGCAAATGGCTCCCCTCAAATCAATAATCACTGTTAATACTTTACTCTTATTTAGTATAATAATAATTAAGCGGAGAGGAGAAAATCATGGGTGAAATAGCTATATTTGAAGATATTCGGATAAAGATGTATCCTTTTGATACTCAAAAACATAAGGAGCCCCATTTTCATGTTATATTATCTGATGGCAGAAAAGCATCGGTTGCTATATCTGACGGAAGAGTGCTTGAAGGGGAATTGACACGAAGGCATAGGGATTTGATAATGGCATGGATGTTGATACATAAAGAGGATATTTGGGATAGATGGAACAAGGCTGTATCAGGGGAGCATATTGAAAAGATAGAACCTAAACAAATTTAAGCATGGAGGGATGGTCATGCAGAGCCCGGATATAAAGAGTGCAAAGATATTGGAAAACTATAAAATACACCTGGTCTTTGAAAATGGTGAAAATAAAATTTTTGATTTAAAACCTTATTTAAAGGCTCCGGTATTCAAACCATTACTGGATAAAAATGAACTTTATTCTTTTAGTATTGTTGATGGGACAATTGAATGGAAGTGCGGAGCAGATCTAAGCCAAAATACTTTTTATATTGCCAGTAAACCGGCAAAACAAGGTGCAATAGTGTAATTTGGCATTTTAACCAGCGACGTGGATCTGATGGTAGTGTCACCTGCGTTTGGAAATAACCTGATTCGGAGACGGTATTCCTGATGGAGCTCTTCGAAAAAACCGGATTACTGGTAGAGCCACGCGCCTACTCACGGGACGAGTTTTTACAGTTCCAACCAGGTACGTTTTTATACAATGAAGTGATCCAAAAAGGATACCGTCTGCTGTGAGCAAAGGTGGGTTTCGCTGATGGTATGGTATGTTGCGCTGACCGGATCAATTATGATCATTTTGGCCGGGATATATATGAAGCTGAATATCGGGGCGACTATGCTGGCGGGAGCAGTCGCCTTAGGCTTATTGACAGGAATTCCGGCGGCCGCTTTCGCCCACGTAGCCGCAGGCGGCCTTTGGAACAGGGTTACCCTGACCCTGGTTCTGAGCGTCCTGTTGCTGGGTGCTTTAGGCTATATACTGAAAGCCACAGGGGCGCTGGATATTTTAATCGAAAGCCTGAATAGCCTGATTACTGATTTGCGGCTGATCACGGCCGCCCTGCCTGCTTTTATCAGCTTAATCGCCGTTCCCGGCGGCGCCATACTCTCAGCGCCGCTCTGCGGAGAAGCGGCCCGCAAACTTCATCTTTCACCGGCCCGCCAGGCGGTGATCAATATTTGGTTCAGGCATGTTTTTTATCTGATGATGCCGTTGTTTCCCAGCTTAATTCTGGCCGCCGAGCTCTCCGGGGCAGGAGTAGGCGTCTTTGTGCTGCATAATTTTCCGCTGACGGTGATCGGCCTGGTTGCCGGTTATCTGCTTCTTTTCCGGGGCGTCGCGCATGCCCACGCAAACCAGGGACACCAGCAGAGGGATGAAAATAGCCCTCACCCTGCCCCTCTCCCGGAGGGAGAGGGGATCTTCAA
>JAGXSR010000020.1 GCA_018333405.1 Dethiobacter sp.
CAGCATAATGTAACTGCCGTTGCCACGGAAGCCGGGGAACTGTTTACAGATGCCGAGCTGGACGCTGTCTATATTTGCACGCCTACGGCCAGCCACAAGTTTTACTTTCTTCAAGCCGCAGAAGCGGGAAAACATATCTTTGTTGAAAAACCGCTGGCCTTCACCAACGCAGAGATCAGGGAAATGATTGCCGCCAGGAAAAAAACAGGTGTCAAAGCTCAGGTAGGGCTAGTGCTTCGCTTTGAACCGGTATTTTGGTATATCAAGCAGCTTATGGAAAATGAGCAGGAAGGTTTCGGTTCTCTGTTAAGTTTCTATATACGCTCAGATCAGGAATGGCCTTTGTGTGGTTCGTTCCATGACTCGGCCTGGCGCGCTGATCCCGGCGAAGCTTTTGCCGGGTGCCTGTTTGAACATTCTATTCATGATGTGGATCTAATCCGTTATCTTTTCGGTGAAGTGAGCGATCTGTCCGCATTCGTCAACTACCGCTCACCGGTTTGCGGCGGTCGCATCGAAGATATGGCGACCGTAAACTTTAGGTTGAATAACGGCTGTTCCGGAAACCTGACTACTTTGTGGCATCAGGTTAAGGGGCGGGATATGCGCCGGCTGGAAATATTTTTTGAGCATGCCGCCATAATTTTAGATGATTTTATACCTTGGGGGTTTGGCGAACGCTACCGTGAACTGGCGGTGGAGAGATCCGGACAAACCAAACTGCTTGTCACCCAGGAAGAGGCAGACCGGGCTTATTTCCATTTTGCCGGTTGCCCAAGGCTGCTCTATCCCGACATCGTATCAGCATACCGTTATCAAGCCCTGGCTTTCCTGGAGTCACTGCTAGACCGGCGGGAGGCGCAGCCCGACTTGGAAGATGCCTTGCAGGCGCACCTGATTATTGAATCGGCCTATGCATACGGCCGCCATAACAATCAATTGCTTAAAATTTCAGGGTAAACTTCAAAATCGCCGGCTATGGCGTCATGTGCTTTGGTTTAATGTAATATGCCCGTTCAAGGAGATCATGTTCTTTGAACTCCACCAGTACCCGCAACTGGCTGATTGACAGGTCCGCTGCGTTAAAAGCGGCGCCAAGGGTGACCGCTTCGATAGCATCTGTGTCGATTTGAGGAAACAAAGATTTAATCAGAGCCAGATCACCGGTAAAGTCAAGATATATTGTGCGGAGGGGCAGGCTCTCCAGCCGGATCTCCTGCCCCGCCTTAGCTTGATCAAAATTTGGGCTCAATAGGTGCAGCAACCTGACCGGGCTGAACAAAAACCCGCTTAAACTGTTTAGTTCCTGCGCTTCTGCCCACTGTTTCGCTCCGGGTTTTCGCGCATAGACGCTTTTCCCGGCATAATAAATTTCAAGATCATGATCAGGAAGGGCGCCTCTGAGAACCAGCTCATCTTCCACAGAACCCCTAAACAGCAGCTCGTGCCCAGCTGAGCTTTCCTGAATAACTAGCGCGAATTCTTCGGTTTGCTTAAGCTCGTGCAGCGCCCGGTGCAGTAACTTGGCCGGTTCAGATTCAGATGTCGCAGGAAGCAGGATTTGCCCCGCCAGCAGAAGCGCTGTCAGTACACCGCCGGCGATCAGGACAGTCTGAAGTTGGAATTTGATGCGGGTTGCTTTTATCGACAGGGCGATCCACTCCGAAATATAAGTTAACCGCTCTATACTCTATGTTCTGCTTCCTGTAGTTATTCCGCCCCGGGATTTTTTTCACTCGTCTCCCTTCCCTTTGATCACAGCCAAAGGCATCAAGCGGGCTATTTTACCGGTAAAGCCGATCTCCGCAAAAGTTTCCACCACTGCCAAAATATCTTTATAGGCCTGGGGCGCCTCCTCCAGGTAAGCGTTCAGGTTGCGGCCCAACACCAGCACATCGCCTAATGCTTCCTTTAACTGCAGCGGTTGAATGTCGCGCCTGGCCGCTTTACGGGAAAGCAGCCGCCCCGCCCCGTGATTAACCGAATAATAGGTCTTCTCCACCGGCGGCCGCGCACGGATCACAAAGGATGCGGCGCCCATGCTCCCGGGGATCAGGATCGGGTGTCCGCAATCGCGGTATACGGCAGGATTGTCCGGATGGCCGGCGGGCAGCGCCCGGGTAGCCCCTTTGCGGTGGATCAAAAGTTTACGCTTGCCGATCTGCTCAAATTTGGCAATATTGTGGGCCAGGTCATAAACCAGATCGAGGCCGTAGTCATTGCTTTTGCCGCCTAAAACCTCACTGAACGCATGGCGGATATCGTCAGTAATCCATTGGCGGTTGCAAAAAGCAAAATTGACGGCGCAGGCCATGGCTTCCAGGTATCGCTTTCCCTCTGCGGATTGGATTGGCGCCGCGGCCAGGCCAGGGGAGGGGAGCTCCAGCTTCATGGCGGCCGCCGTTTTACGCATGGAGGTGGTAAAATCGGTGCAAATCTGATGCCCAAATCCACGGCTGCCGGTGTGGATCAGAACTGTCAGACTGCCTTCAGCCAGATTGAGCCGGCGCGACATCTCCCCGTCATAAATACTATGCACATACCCCAGTTCGATAAAGTGATTTCCGCCGCCGATAGTGGATAGCTGGTCTCCCCTCTTCACCGCTTCCCTGCTGAGTGACCTTATGTCTGCCCCGGATAAACGGCCTCCCTCTTCAATGAAGTTTATATCTTCCGGGCGCCCAAACCCCTGTTCCAACAGAAAAGGCGCCCCTTTTTCCACATAATCGCGGAAATGCGCCTTAATCAAGGGGGCGTTCTTGCCGGCGCGGCCTAGCCCACTGGGAACTCTTTTGGCAATGGCTTCGATCAGCCCGCGCAGTTTTGGCTTGTCGAGATCGCTCGCTTCCAGGTTAGTGCTGAGCAGACGCACTCCGCAATTGATATCCATACCCACCGCCCCGGCCGAGACAACTCCGTGCTCCGCATCCACGGCCAGCACGCCGCCGATCGGCAGGCCGAAACCGGAATGAATATCGGGCATGCCGATAACCGGATCCTGCACCCCGGGCAAAGCGGCGGCATCCATCAGCTGCTTTAAAGCCTGATCTTCACGAAATTCACGGAATAATGCCGGGTTTAAGTAAACCCGGGCTTCTGCTTTCATGGCCCCCTGCCGTGCTACCCGGTAACAATTAGTTGAGACTTTTTCCAGCAAATCCATTGTGCAATCTCCCCCGCTTTGATCACTTCAACCTTCGAGCAAAGCATTCTGCAGGGCTATGCTCAAATCGTTTAAAGGATTATCTGATGATCTTTATACCGGCGGCATCGACCACCTTTTGCAGGCAGGGAATATACGAGGTATTGGTCAA
>JAGXSR010000021.1 GCA_018333405.1 Dethiobacter sp.
AACTCATCTTCCGCACCCCTGCTTCTAAGAACCTACAATTTCTTTCACCGTTATTTGGCAATGGGAGCTGGTGTCTTAAGGAGACCTTGGTTTGATGTAGATCTCTATCTTAAGACCGATCATTTGTATCGCCCGGTTGAGCTCAAGATAGCGCTCCGGTAAAAATCGTTTAACTTTACCGCCTTCTTTGACATAAACTATCTTCACCGGTTTGAACAGCTCTAAAATCTTGTTCCCGGTGGGTTCAAAGCTTTTCTTATCTCCAGTAACTTTCAAAGGCTCGTCTTCTCTTTCCAGGGCCAACCGGACCCTTCTTTGCAAAATAATATAGACAGCCAGAGCCATCAGGATCACATAACTCATCGCCTCTAAGCGCTCATTTTTCTGCAGCCACAACGGTCCCACATAAAGGGGGTGTTTGACAAACTTAAACCGGTTCTCGACCACGCTTTGTTGCTTGTATTCCTTTAACAGCCCATAGGCGCTGTAACCATCGAAGATGTTGCTGATCAAGACAAAACAGCTTAAATGTTTTATCTCACGCTGGCAGGCCTTCTCATCAAGCTCGCCTACCTGGAGGTGGGCCTTGAAAACTGTACGGAGCTCCGGCTTTTTATCTTTGGCGGGCCGACCCGGCTTGTGGCATCTTACTGTTTCTGTTAATTTCTCCACGCTACCGTTTAAAGGGTAGAAGTCGTTTTGCTGCTCTTTCAAGAAGCGTTTCAGCGCCTCCTTAGCATCGGCTTCGCAAGCAAAGCAAAGCTTCATTAATTTTTCAACTGATTTTTGAAGCTCTGCCTTCTTTTTCTTTAGCCGTTTATCAAGGCTTCTTAGCTTGCGTTTGTCCAGATGGTCTGAGTGTACCACCACGAATCGGTACTGCCGGCCATAAAGTGCTCTTCTTAATTCATAAGCCTTGTAGGTAGCGCTATTTTTGCCATCTGTGAGCTTGCCGAACTCGACCCAGCCATTTGAAGCAAAGGCAGCTTCGGTAAGCTCAGAAGTCAGGTTAAAGGTATCCGGCAAACGGGAGATGAACTTTAAATCCTCTCCCATGGCCTCAAGATTGTCCCGGGTAACCAGGGCTGAATCAGCCACGTAAACGATTTTTTTTAGCTCTTCTACGTTAAAATATCCGGGCAGATTCGCCAAAAGCTGTTTGTTCCAGCTCTTGTCGTCTAAGTTGCCGTCTAAGATTTCTCCAATAACGGGGAAACCATCTTCTGTTACTACCAGCCCTACTTTAAACTGCTTTAAGTCAGTACGATGCTCTTTGTTGTAGCCGCAAGTTATGTTGAGCCCTTCTGCTTGCCTGTAGTTGCCGTAAACCAGCCGGGAGGTGGTATCGCCGTGCAAAACCCGACAGGTGATCTCTTCTTTGAGCTGGGCTTTTAGCACCACCGCAGAAAAGACCTTTTTTGCACCGGCAGCATAGATTTTATCCAGTGTGCCGCCTAAGGCATCATCGTTAAAATGGTTGGGCTCTGCATCAATGCCGAAGAGAAGTTCTAAGTCCTGCTCCAGGTAAAAATCCTTAACCCGGTAAAGTGGATCTCTGCGGCATAAAATGTTGATGATAAGAGCGGTGACATGCGTCCCGGGATCTAAAAGGCATTGCTTTGGATCCCAAGGCACCACATCATTGATGGTTTTCCTTACCTCAAGCTGATGACAGATATTGCTGATGATGGGTCCCGGGCCCGCTTCTTTCGTGTCGTAAGTTTGCATTTTTGTACCTGCGGCATGAATTGGTTTTATTACCACCAATCATATAACAGGTAAAAGAAAAGTACAAGGCAAAATCTGTCAAATAGCCCTATTTTAGATATATTTTTTCTTTAATGTTGTTTCCTCCCTCGAGCAATACAGTATTATTAATTCATGCCATTTGTTTCAAAGGGTGCGGAAGATGAGTTGAAAGGAAGCGGTCGGTTTGCTTTCTCTTCTACTCTTCTATATGCGTTTTCCAATACGGACACCGGTATATTCATCGCCATCCTCCTTAGGATTCCGCTTTCGGATTGCAGATTTTGCATTCCGTGAGTCGGCTAATTCTGGAAACTTTGGGGCACCCTTAACAACAGACTCATCGATTCCGTGAATAGATACATTGATGCCATCGAAGTAATCCTCTGGATCGACATAGGTTTTCCATTCATCTGACAGGGTGCCATTTTCGCACTTCACCAGACCGATCTGGCAAATCGATGCCATATCGGCATTCGCTGTCTCTAAGTCGATGGCAACGAAGTTCATGCTTGACCTCCCTTCGCCTAAAAGTCCGATGTAACTTCCAGGATAGCCATGGCAACTGATGCCGACCCCCGGTCAAACTTTAGATACGGAGTTCCATCGTCAAGGCGAAGCCGTTCCGCCTCGGCCGTGCTAACAGCCAAAATATCGAACAGAATAAAGCCACGCTTTTCAACCAAAATCCTTTCGTCCTCGCTGTAACACACCACGTCCAGTTCCGGATCAAGTTTGCTGAGATGTTCCTGAAGTTCACAGACCTTCATTTGTTCTTCCTCCTTCTTGGTGCGGTCGGTTCATAACGCCTAACGTCTGCCATCACGGGTGGAAATGAAGCGCAGCGGAATTTCCATCCGAGTGCATGGCATTGTTATGTGTTTCTTTAGTAATGCCTTTTAACGAAAAATTAAAATTCACTAAATTACGAATCGATTGTATTCTCTATAATTTTGCAATCATTTAGAATGCAAATAATACCGAAAATCACAATAGTCTGCTCCTTCCATAATGGTTTTGGTCCGCACTAACTTGAGTCGTGGATTAAAGCCTCTGGCAAACGGTTCATCACGACAGCAGGAGAGTTCTACACCAAACTCATCTAATCCTAGTTCACGATATTTTTCATAATAAGGACAACGGAACACGTTAAAAAAATAGGTGGTTGAAGTTTGTTCTAAAACATCCATTTCCCAAATTCCACCCACTCCCCAGTTTGCTACATCTTTAACCAATTCCTCTATCCCATTCTGCCCCTCTGTCCTAAACATATTTTGACCACGTCGAAATGCTTCTTGCTGATTGACTTCCTTCAATATTGCCAAAGCTCCGTCCTTGCCTATTCTTTGGGACACCGCTCTTATCACCGGCACAATAGCCAAAGCCTCAATAGCCCTTTTTTCTATCCGGTTAAGTTCTTTTTTCTCTAAGTATTTTATCATATTTATCCAATCCTTTTTCCCATTTCACACAACGCTCCGCATAACCGGCTGGCAATGGAGCGCAGCGGAATTGCCAGTCCGAGTTAATGCGGTTGTTATGCGTTACCTTCCAGCTTCTTTTGCCGCCTTTTCTATCCAATTACCCA
>JAGXSR010000022.1 GCA_018333405.1 Dethiobacter sp.
TGTTTTTTAAATCGGCAGACAGGAAGTGATCAAATTGCCTATATATCTCCGCAAAACCCGCCCGGTCCCCAAACGTCCGGGACGTAATGTGAAACCGTCAGAGCAATCAACAAAAGAGCCGGCCGCGAATAATATCCAGCAGCTGGGTCAAGTACAGGTTCCGCAACTAGAAAGCAGTCTTCATACCATTTCCATAATTGGGCAGATCGAAGGCCATATGGTGCTGCCGCCTCAGAACAAAACGACTAAGTACGAGCATATTATCCCGCAGTTGGTGGCGGTGGAGCAGAACCCGAAGATTGAGGGTTTGCTGATCATCTTAAATACAGTCGGCGGGGATGTGGAGGCGGGCTTGGCCATCGCGGAGATCATCGATACGCTGACCAAGCCGACTGTATCCTTAGTCTTAGGCGGCGGGCACAGCATCGGTGTTCCCGTTGCTGTTTCATCCGACTACTCTTTTATCTCGGAAACCGCCACCATGACTATCCACCCAATCCGCCTCTCCGGTTTTTTGATCGGTGTGCCTCAGACTTATGAATACTTAGATAAGATGCAGGACCGGGTAATTCGCTTTGTGGTTAACCATTCATCTGTGACCGAGCAAAAATTCCGGGAGCTTATGTTTAACAGCGGGCAGTTGGCCCGGGATATCGGTACTGTGCTGGTGGGTAAAGATGCCGTGGATGTGGGTCTGGTGAAAGAAGTAGGCGGGCTCGGGCAGGCGGTTGCCCGCCTGAAAGAGCTGGTGGAAAAAAGAAAAGCTGAGACGGCAGGTGTGTCATGATCCTGTATACAATAATGCCTGCCGAATTGGTACTCGATGGTTATGAATCTCACCACCCAAATTATCTGGAGATGGATTATCCCGGCGGGGGCAAGCTGATCGTTGAACAGATATCGCTTACGGAAGGGCGCCTGATACGCCTGATCAGCAGCCGCCATGAAGACTATCTTAACGCTAAACTTCAGCCCGGCGCAAAAATAACTTTCAGCCCGGCGCAGAATTGAAGCGGATAGTTTTTGATTTTGCTAACCCATATTGTCCGGAAGTTGATGGTATTTCCTGTCTATACGGTGTTTTTTTGTTTGTAATCATCAGTAAAACACCTCCCAAATAGATTGATTATATATAAAGTGCTAATCGCAATTAATATGCCAAATTAAAGATTAGCTTTCCGAAAGATCTATTTTCCTCATCCTACCCAACAAGTTTAGCATATGAAACTCTTTGCTTTGTTGAAGCCTCCCCGCGCATTAAGTTTTACAGATGGTCCATCACTGAGCTTTGAAAAACTTTTGAATAAAAAGCAATGTAAAAAAGTCTGCCCGCGCGGCGCGTAGCCAGGCACCTTAACCTAAGTTATAAATTAAGTCGTATTTTGTTTATCAACCAAAAAACTACTCACTCAGTTCAGTATATATTTAAGTGATTTAACAAGATCCAACCAATAATTAACTTACTCTATAAAAACTTAGATATCTAAATTGAAGGCATCGGTTCTGCAAATCAATGTTTTACCTCATTGCTGCCGTTTGGCATAATTATTGCTTTTAAGAATATAGAACATGCTTTAATTTCCGGATTGTCAGTGAAGCGCCGGGGGGGTGATGGGGAGGCAACTGGATAAACTTATCTGGACAAGGAGAGATACTTCATGGCAGAATCTGGGCAAATATTTGACTACGTGATTGAAAATGGAACACTTATAGACCCCAAAAGCAATTTAAGAACTATTGCCCATATCGGAATCTATAGGGGAAAAGTTACAGCTATTACTCGGGCTGAATTGGATGGAAAAAATAGAATTGATGCTACCGGAAAAATTGTCTGCCCGGGATTCATTGATCCTCATTGTCATGTGGATGGATATCTATATAACGGGCATTGTTATGCCCGGATGGGGGTTACTACGGCAATTACAGGAAACTGTGGGTTTGGGCCTCATCCGGTGGGAGAGTTCTTAGATAAAATTGATCGGGAAGGATTTCCTATAAATCACGGGACTCTAGCCGGTCACTCTTTCGATATGCGGGCTAAGGTGGGTCTGGAAGACCCATACGCAAAGGCAAATTCGATGCAAGTGGCTCAGATGGTGGAAATAGCAGCGCAAAGCATAGAAGATGGAGCGCTGGGTATTTCCTTGGGGTTGCAATATGCTCCGGCAACCACTATGGAAGAGATTATGGCCTTAGCGAAGCTGGCGGCTAAATACGACTTAGTAATGCCGGTCCATTCCCGGAGTGACGCCTGGGACTCCGTTAAAGCTCTGCATGAAGTAATAAAGATCCAGGAGCTCACCGGTGTCCGGGTCTTAGTATCCCATCTTACCTATCAAAATGGGATGGGAATGATGCGCGAGTCCCTAAGCCTTATTGAAAAAGCGTATGAGCAGGGATATCAAATTGCTGTGGACAGCGGGGCTTATCATGCTTTTGCCTCCTACATTGGGTCAGAAGTATTTTGTGCCGGTTGGATAGAAAAGTATGACTGCAATTATCATGATGTAATGGTGTCCAGTGGCCCTCACCTGGGCAAACGTCTTTCTCAAGATTTATACGAAGAGTTGTTACTTACTGATCCGAAAACGCTTTGTACTGCGTTTGTGGGAAAACCCTATGAAGTAATCGAAGCTCTCTGCCGGCCTTATGTCATGGTATCTACCGACGGGGCAGTCGGGTCCCACCAGCCGGGAACAGGTCACCCTCAGGATGCCGGAACATATCCAAGAGTATTTGGAAGGTTTGTTCGGGAAATGAATGCCCTGTCGATGATGGATGCGGTAAAGAAATGCACCCTGATGCCGGCCCGTTATTTCGGGTTAGAGAATAAAGGGTGGCTGGGACCGGGCGCCGATGCGGATATCGTTATCTTTGATCCTAAAACTGTGATCGATACGGCAGATTATTTAGGGATGGGAGTACCTGATGCACCACCCATTGGGATAGAATATGTGTTTGTAAATGGATCTCCGGTAGTAAAAAGCGGTAAATTGGATGAAACGGCGATGCCAGGGCGGGCAGTGCGCCAGGAAGTCAATATATGGGAGATGTAGTTCTGATTATTTTCTGCACCGTTTGTAAAAAGGTTATAGTAAATTAACACGAAAGGAGATAAATTATGGAGCATTATGGTATTATCAGCCTTTTACCTGTGGTTTGTGTGGTGGCGCTTGCGATTATTACCAAAAGAACTGTTGAACCTTTGTTGTTCGGATCTGTGTTTGGGTTTATCCTTTTAGAAAAAGGAGGTTTTTTTTCTGCCTGGTTAGATGCTGTGTATGCAGTATTGATGGACGCGGTGACTATATGGATTATTCTTGTATGCGGATTGTTCGGAAGTTTAATTGCGCTTTTGGAAAAGTCCGGCGGTGCTATGGGTTTTTCTAATATTGCGACAAAATTTACAAAAAACAGATCTAGTGCTTTGATCAACACCTGGGTTTTGGGAATCATTGTTTTTGTAGACGACTATCTGAATGCTTTGGCGGTAGGCGCCGCAATGCGGAAGGTAACAGACAAATTTAAAGTGCCCCGGGAATTTTTGGCCTTTGTGATTAACTCAACCGGTGCGGCAGTGTGTGTTTTGATACCTTTTTCCACCTGGTCAGCTTTTATGGCCGGGCAGCTGGAAGCCAATGGAGTAGTGGTAAACGGAACCGGAACCGGCGCCTATATTGCCACTATTCCTTTTATTCTTTATGCCTGGGCAGCGGTAATTTGCGTGCCTTTATTTGCCTTCAAAATTATTCCTGTTTTTGGGCCCATGGTTAAGGCAATCAAACGCGCCGAAGAGTGTGGGGAGAACTTTCCGCCTAGCACTGCGGGAAAAGCAAAAACTTTGGAAGAACAGGAAAAGAGATTGACCGTAAAACAAAATGTCATGGATTTTGTGATCCCGATGTTGGTTTTGGCTGGAGTTACTGTTTATACTAAGGATATGCTGTGGGGTGTTATTATTGCCATTGCTACTTGCGCAGCCCTTTATTTTCCCAGAAAGCTGATGAGATTCGGAGAGTTTTTCGATAATTCCATGGCCGGATTTAAAGATATGCTTCCTGTCTTGGCGATTATCGCAGCAGCCTTTTTTCTTCAAAGAGCGAATGAGGGCCTGGGCTTGACTACTTATGTAATAGAAAGTGTTAAACCTCTTCTTAGTGGTGCTTTTCTGCCGGTAGTGACTTTTATAATCGTTTCATTTTTAACCTTTACCACAGGAAGTTTCTGGGGTATTGCCGCAATCGCATTTCCCATTATTCTTCCCCTTGCTCAAGCTATGGACGTTAACATTTTTTTAGTTAGCGGAGCTGTAATTTCTGCAGCAACGTTCGGCAGCCATTCCTGCTTTTACGGAGATGCTGTAACCTTGAGTTGCTCATCTTCACAAATCGAAAATATTGATTATGCGAAGACAGTCACTCCTTTGATTATGGTGCCGGCGGCTTTGGGGATTTTACTATTCTTGATATTTGGTTTGGTTATGTCATGATAGGGGAGAGCCAGATCAAATGTCGAAAGGGAAAGTAAACATCGCCTTAGTCCAGCATGCTTGCGCACCGGATTTTGATGCCAATCTTGTTTTAGCTCAACAGATGGTGCGGCAAGCTGCCGCTAAAGGAGCACAAATTATTTGCCTGCAGGAATTATTCCGGGGGCAGTACTTTTGCCAAACGATTGATGTAAATAAGTACAACTGGGCTGAACCCGTTCCGGGTCCTACAACGAATGTGATGCGGACTCTGGCTCAAGAACTTGGCGTGGTCTTGATTGTACCGGTTTTTGAATATGCG
>JAGXSR010000023.1 GCA_018333405.1 Dethiobacter sp.
CACGGCTGGTGTCTGAAAACATCCCGCCCGACACGGGAATCCCTGCTGCGGCTGGGTCTGGCCGACGTGGCCGAAGAACTGGCGGCCGGAGGCTTCCTGGGCGATTAACCTGCTATGCTGTGGATCTGTCTTTACCAAACGATTGGCGGGAGCGATTAACAGAGTGGTCAACGTCACCGCCCGCATCAGCGGAATTAGAGAAATCAAGCGATTCAAGACGATAACTTGCGCTCTGGCCGACGAGACTTCGCTGGAGATGTTTTTACTTTTTCTAAGCGGGCAGCTCGGTCAGGAAGTGCTTCAGGCAGATATTTTAGTAGTGCTAAACGGGCGGGCTGTCAGAGGGCCGGAGAGAGCGCAGATCGTTTTAAAAGACGGGGATATTGTTTCTGTGGTTCGGGCTTTTGCCGGCGGCTAGCCGGAACCGGGAAGAGCAAGCGGTTGATCCAGCTGTTTTTTGGTTGGCCGCCGGCGCTTAGTGCTTGTAAAGTATCCGCTGTTACTACTGGTGTGAGGAGAGAATATGGCGATGTATATTCTGCAAAAGGAAGATCTGCAGCCGCTTCTCGAAGGGTTGGCGGTTCTAGGCACGGGCGGCGGCGGGAGCCCTCTCTGGGGAAAAGCTATTTTGGAAAAAGAGCTGGACGAAGGCCGGGAGATCAAAATTATTGACCCTCTTGATCTTTCCGACGATGCTCAGGTTGTCTGCGGAGGGCTCATGGGATCGGTGAAGACTCTGGAAGAGATGAGTATCGAAGCCCTTCTGAGGAAATGGGATGACCGTTTTGAGTTGATCGAAGCGGTACGGGTCATGGAAGCCTATTTGGGTAAACGGATTGACTATCTGATTCCTTTTGAAGCGGGAGGGTTGAACACACCGGTGATTATGGCTGCGGCCGCCCGCCTGGGACTGGCCACTGTTGACGGTGACGGCCTGGGCCGATCAGCGCCGGAAACTCAGATGACCAGTTTTTTGGCGCACGGCGTATCTTTAACGCCGATGCCTTTGCTTGATGGCGCCGGGAACGCCATTGTTGTGGCGGAGCAGAGCAGCGCGGTGTTTGCGGACGAGATCGGCCGCTGGATGATCACTCGGGGAGGGGGCCTGGGCGCCAACAATCACTATCCGATGAGCGGCGCGCAGCTGAAAAAAGCAGCCGTTCCCAATTCGATTTCCCTGGCCTTGGCCGTAGGCAAAGGGATCCTTAAAGCGCGGGAAAGCGGCGCCGACCCGGTAGCCGCCGCGGCCGGAGCGCTGAAGGCATTTCCCCTCTTTTCCGGTGAAATCAGCTCCATTGAAGGGGAAGACAAGGGCGGCTTCTATATCACCAACGTGGTTCTGGCCGGAAAAGGGCAGTATGCCGACAGCGAAGCGAGGTTGGTCATCAAAAATGAGACCATGGCCCTGTGGATCGACAGTGTATTAAAAGCGGTGTTTCCCGATCTGGTTTGTATGCTAGATCCGATCAGCGGGGAGGGAATTATGAGCGTTGATCTGAGACCTGGAAAAAAACTCGAGCTTATCGGCGCGCCCTGCCATCCCCGCCTGAGGGAAGGCCTTGGCAACCCAATGGCGGCGGAAGCCTTTGGCGGTTGCCGTTACGGTTACCCGGAGCTGAAATATCTGCCTATAGAAGAACTGAACGTGATTTGATCAGCAGGCTGTATAGCAAAGCTGCCGTAAGTAGCGTTTTTTGCGCGGGCGGTCCGCCGTTTTCATGGCAGTGCTGAAGATGCTGTAGTCTTATCCTGACTATCTCTGGAGGAGAAGCCGATGAACAACCTGAAAACGCGGCTGCAAAACGGCCAAAAAGTAACCGGCCCATTTATGAAATTTGCCAACCCGGGGCTGGTGGAGATATTTGCCAAAGCTGGGTTTGATTTTGTAATTCTGGATACTGAGCACGGCCCGCTATGCACAGAGTCAATTGAAAATTTAGTGCGTGCCGCAGAACTGGCCACGATCAGCTCGGTGGTAAGGGTGCGCCGCAATGATCCTTCGCTTATTTCCCGGGTCCTGGATGTGGGCGCCGAAGGGGTGCTGGTTCCCCAGATAACCTCTGCTCAGGAGGCGCTAAATGTAGTAAAAGCGGCCAAGTTTGCTCCAAACGGCGAGCGCGGGGTATGCTGCTATGTCCGGGCGGCCTCGTATTCTCACGAAAACAAGTTTGATTATTTTACCAGGGCTAACCGGGACAACTTCGTGATCATCCTGATCGAGGGGAAGCGTGGTCTGGAAAACTTAAACGAGATCATGACGGTCAAGGGTATAGATATTATTTTTATCGGCCCCTACGATCTTTCTCAATCACTGGGGCTGCCTGGACAGGTTGACCATCCCCTGGTCGCAGAGAAGATGCAAGAGGTGGTCACGAAAGCGCAAAAGGCAAATTTAGCGGTGGGCACTTTTGTGGACAACCTGGAAGCTGCCGCTCTGTGGAGCCGGATGGGCGTGCAGTTTATGGCCTATTCGGTCGATACAGGGATTATCTACCAGGCATCCCGGGAACTCGCCCGTAAGCTGAAAGAGAAAATTCAAGGTTCTTAAAAACTGATCTGCCGTTTTCGGGCCGCAATAAATAACTAAAAGCAATAAAGCATATGAGGAGGATACTTGAATGAAAAAAGTAGTAACTTTCGGAGAAATAATGCTCAGGCTGGCCACGCCGGATTATCAGCGCTTTGTTCAGGCTGAGACTTTTGAGGCCACCTACGGCGGCGGCGAGGCCAATGTAGCTGTATCGCTGGCCCACTTCGGCCTTGACTCAGCCTTTGTCACCGCGGTGCCGGACAATGACATCGGGCAGGCGGCGATTAATCATTTAAGAAGGTTCGGGGTTTCTACCGGATCGATATTAAAAGTCAAGGGCGCCCGCTTAGGTATCTATTTTCTGGAGAGCGGCGCCTCTCAGCGCCCCTCTCAGGTGATCTATGACCGCAGCCCGTCGGCTATCGCGGGCATTGAGGAAAATGCGTTTGACTGGAAAGCGATATTCGCCGGGGCCGACTGGTTTCACTTTACCGGCATCACCCCCGCCTTAGGCGACCGGGTGGCTGAGGAGACGCTGCGCGCCTGCCGTATGGCCAAAAGCTGTGGCCTTACGGTAAGTTGTGATTTAAACTACCGCAAAAAATTGTGGTCCCGGGAAAAAGCGCAGGCGGTGATGAGCGGGTTAATGCCTTATGTGGACGTAGTAGTGGCTAACGAAGAAGATGCGGAAATGGTGTTCGGGATTCAGGCCAAACAAAGCGACATCGTCAAAGGAACAATTGACGATGAAGGTTACCGGGAAGTGGCCCGGGAGCTAAAAGCAAGGTTTGATCTGAAATATGTGGCGATCACCCTGCGTGAGAGTATATCCGCTTCTGAAAATGGCTGGTCCGGCCTTATGTACGACGGAAGTGAGTTTTACAGGTCGCGGCGCTACCTGATGCATATCGTTGACCGGGTCGGCGGGGGCGACGCTTTTGCCGGCGGCTTGATTTACGCCTTTTTAAAAGAGCTCTCACCGCGGGAAACGGTTGAGTTTGCCGCCGCGGCTTCCTGCCTGAAACATACAGTGCACGGCGACTTCAACATGGTTAAAGTAAGCGAAGTAATGACCCTGGCCGCCGGAGACGAATCGGGAAGAGTGCAGAGATAGAATCTCTGCCAAAAGTGAATCAACTGAGCAAACTAGGCCATAAAACTAGTGGAGGTGTTTTTACCGGATGAAGAACGCCCTTGGTTTGATGATCCCCGGGCCCTGTCCCGTGGAAAGTGATATTCTCCTGGAGATGGCCTCGCCGATGGTGGCCCATTATGGCCCGGAATGGGCCGGGATCTTCCATGAAACCAGGGAGCTGATGAAACAGGTTGTCGGCACACAGCAGGATCTGTTCATCACGGTGGGCTCCGGCCACCTGGCGGTGGAGACGATGATCAGCAATGCTCTGGCCCCGGGAGAAACGGTGCTGATTGTAGATAACGGCCATTTTGCCCGCAGGGCTGCGGATATAGCCCGCCTATACGGGATCGAAGCAATCGATCTGACTTTACCCTGGGGATCCGCCGCCAGTCCGGAGACAGTAGCTGAAGCCATGTGTAAACATCGGTCGCGCGGAATCAAAGCGGTGCTCCTGGTGCAAAATGAATCGTCCACCGGGGTGATTAACCCGGTGGAAAGTATCGCCAGGGTTGTGCAATCTCACGGAGCGCTGATGTTGGTGGATGGTGTCTCGTCCATAGGGTGCATGGATTTTCAAATGGACCGGTGGCAGGTGGACTTGTGCGTTACTGCTTCGCAAAAAGGGTTAGAGGCGCCCCCGGGTTTATGCATGGTTGCGGTGAGTGAGCGGGCCTGGGAAGCAATTGCCGGCAGGCGGACACCCTATGCCGGCTGGTATATGAATTTACTCCTCTGGCGGAAATTCCACCAGGAATCGTATCATTTCCAGCCCTACGGAATTACTATGGCGGTGAGCAACGTTCTGGCTTTGCGGAAAAGCCTGCAGAAGATCATGCAGGAAGGGCTGCAACGGCGCTACCTCAGGCATGAGTTAGTGGCGCGTTTTTTCCGCAGCGGTTTGCGGCGCCTGGGTCTGGAACCGGGATCAAAAGAAGAAGCTTGCA
>JAGXSR010000024.1 GCA_018333405.1 Dethiobacter sp.
TGATCCGCTGGAGGTGCCTATTACCCGGGAAGCAGCCGCCCGGAATTTGGGTACTGCCAGACTGGAAGAGATTAAGATCTGCGGTTTATCCATAGATGAAGTAAAGCGCCCATTTAAACGATGCGCTCAGTCGTCAATTCTAAAAAACGAGTTGCCCTGCCGCCTTTATCTGCCTGAGTCGGCTTGCACCGGGTGCCGTAATACCGTAATCGCTGTCCTGGTTGAATTTAAAGAACAAAAGATGCTGCCTCTGCTATCCGGCAAGACCATTATCGCCGGCCGCCCGCCTGCGGCCGCGCCTTCCGGAAAGCTGATTCTGGTGGGCAGCTGCACAAAACCGATGCGCCTAAAAGGCGCCTATATCGGGGGTTGCCCTCCGGAAAATAGCCATGTGGTCCGGGCTTTGCTGAAGGAAGATTAAACGCTGCCGGACTAGCTCCCACTTCTCCCTCGCGGGCGCGGGTAAACCGCAGGGGCACGACAAGCCGTGCCCCTGCGGTTTACTGATCAGTCGGTAAGATCCGGCCGGCTATGCGTATCTGCCGGCTATGTAATTGCTCAGTTGTTCAATCAGCAGCTCCTGTTTAGCGATTTTTGCCTTTACGAGGTCGCCAATAGAAACGAGTCCCAATAATTGAATATCTTCAAAGACAGGAAGATGCCTGACATGCTTTGCTGTCATCAGCACCATCGCATCCTCAACGGACACATCGGGCTTGACAGTATACATTTTGTCAATGGGCGTCATAATTTCTTCTACCAAAGTATTTTCGGAAGTCTTACCTTTGAGGATTATTTTTCTGGCGTAATCCCTTTCCGAGATAATACCGGCAACTTTGCCCTGATCATCAAGTACTAACAGCGCGCCGATCTCTTTCTCGCACATCAGTTTAAGTGCGTTAAAAACCGTTGATTCAGGTGAAACAGACCATACTCCCTGTGCTTTCTCCTTTAAAATTTCTCTCAGTGTTGTTTTCACGTCCAATCTCCCCCTTTGCCTTTAATTAACCGACATTCAATGCCCCACGCTCCGGCATATGCGACAAAATTGCGCCAGAGCAGATCATGACAGATATAAGCCCACTTAAAACCGCCGGTGCCCCGATTGCCGACAAGTAGTCCGGCTATCCGCGCATTCTGACCATACGGCCGATCAGCTTATTGGTTGTAAAACTGATCAACAATATGATAATAATTAAAATGGTCCCGGTAGCAAAAGCCCGTTCAAATGATATTCCTTCCCGAACCAAGATATAAAGGTGAACAGACATTACGCGGGCGGAGGAAAGAAAATCCCTGGCCAGACGATAATCGGAGCCCATAGTAAAAAGAAGCGCAGCGGTCTCGCCGACAGCCCTGCCTATACCCAAGATGAGCCCGGTCAGTATCCCCGGGATGGCTACAGGCACCACCACCCGGGTTATGGTCTGCCACTTGGTTGCGCCGAGCGCCAGGCTGCCTTCTCTTAACGATACCGGCACTGATTTGATCGCCTCCTCCGAAGCGCGGATGATAGTAGGCAGGATCATGAAAGTTATAGTCAGCGTTCCCGACAGTAATCCGACGCCTATATTCAGATACATCACAAACAGTATAAATCCGAATAGCCCGAACACAATGGATGGGACTCCCGCCAACGTTTCAGTGCCAAACCTGATTATTTCAAATAAAAGATTTTTACGGGCGTATTCGGTCAGGTAAATGGCAGCGGCTACCCCAACCGGACCAGCCAGGATTAAGGTGATGGCGATCATAAAAAAGGTATTCAAAATGATCGAAGATATGCCTCCTACCCGTCCTGCTCTCCTGGGCTCCTCTAAAATAAAGGCCGAGGAGAGGTTTAATTCAAGCTCTCGCCTCTCTATATTTACCAAAGGCAGCTCGTACCTCAATGCATCGTTATGATAAACGAAACCGGCAGCCCCGGGATTTTGAGTCAGAAACTCGGCCAGTTCCGAAGCGGTATTAACCAACACGGTCTGCGCAGCGAGAGTGTCTCCGGGCGCAAACGCTATCTCCGTAAATTCCCTGTGTATCCTGCTGCCTTGCGGAAATACAGCCGTTTTAATGGGCAAATCTGTACCCCCGACCTCCGACCAGTTAGTATGTCGACCGCTGAATATATCCCGGATCTGCTCCCCGGTAATGTAGTGAAGCCTTGTTCCGTTGCGGACTTCCAATACCGTCGGGCTGACCGCTATGGAAAGATGCCTTACCTCAACAGGTTTGGCCCTGCTGCCTTGGAGTTTATCCCTGCTTGCGGCAGATATATAGCCGATAGCTCCGGCAGTATTGGCTACGCTCTCGATCACTTGTTTGTCTTGATCGGCAAAGACAGCTTCGTCAGCGTAATCAGTCTGGTCAATAAAGACCAGGCTTTCAAATATTTCACACACGGCACTGCCGGCATCATGACCGAATACACGCACATCGATATCCTGTTCACTGATCGCGCCCCAGTTATCAATCTCTCCGCTGAACAGATCGGTCACTTCACCGATCTGAATGTCATCGATCCGGATATTGCTGTTAACTATTACCATTATACCCTTGTCCGCGGCGTCTTCAGTGGTTAATATCTCGCTTCCCGACGGAAGCACGTTATATTGAATGCGCAGGTCGGAAACAAGACCCCGGTAGACAATGTAGCCGATGATCACCAGCAGCGTACCCATGGTCAATCCGGCTGCAAGCCATAATAACGATTTGGCTATCTTCTCCGCAAACCTGACTTTTCGCGTATGTGCAGACAGCGCAAATCCGCCCGACATGCTGCTTGCTCTATCTTTCAAATCATTGCCCTTCCCTTCCGGGTGATCAGTTTGATAAACACATTCAAGGCCATTACAAATATAAATAATACGATGCTGGTTGCAAATAGCGCCGTCCGGTGTGTGCCGGCGGCATAGCCCATATCCCCTGCTATGCTCATGGTCAGGGTTCTGACCATTGAAGTAATTCCCTCAGGCATAATCGGCGCATTGCCGGCCACCATCAGCACGGCCATGGTTTCTCCTACCGCCCGCCCTGTTCCCAGCACGATAGCGGCGATTATACCGGAAGCGGCTGCCGGGAGAATTACCTTTACGATAGTCTGCCAGTGCGAAGCCCCGAGTGCAAATGAGGCAGCCTTAAGATCCTTGGACACAGACTTTATGGATACTTCCGATATGCTGATCAAGGTCGGTAAAATCATGATAGCGAGCACAATGGAGCCGGAAAGGATGTTAAACCCTGTTCCCCCAAACAACATACGGTTAAGCGGTGCTATTAATACAGCGCCAAAAAAACCGTAGACCACAGAAGGGATCCCGGCCAGGATCTCTACCACGCTCTTTAAAACCCCGGCAGAGCGCTCGCCGGCGATCTCAGCAAGATGTATGGCTGTGGCCAACCCGATCGGCACTCCTATTATCAGCGCCCCGATAGTGACGTAGATTGAAGCAATGATAAAAGCTAATATTCCGAACCCGGGATTTTGATCATCAGTCGGCTGCCAGCGGTCGCTGAACAAAAACTCGGTTACGCTTACCTCCTCAAACAGGGGAAGTCCGGTTCTGAAAATAAATATAGTGATAAACACAATGGTGATTATGGATATGGTCGCACATATAAACAGCAGCTTCTCTACCGCGCCCTCATACAACTTCCTGTAATTCAAAGCCACCACTCCTGTTCTACATGTCGGCGCCGCAACCTTCAATTACTTCCGATCAAATTATATATCATAGCCGGCACATAGGACAATTATTTGTTTTTTTTGAATCAAACAATTATCCCACGGGGGGAACCCATGGGATAATTGTTTGGCTCTCCGAAACGAACACTAATCATTTAGGGAAGCTTAATAAACCCTTCTTCTTCGATGATCTCCTGCCCTTCAGCCGACAGCAGGAAGTCCACAAAAGCTTTTTCGAGAGTCCCTTCCACCAGTTCGCCTTTGTGTACGGCATATACTCTTCTGGAGATCGGGTACTCCCCGGCCCTTACCGCTTCCATGGTCATTTCGATCTCATCTACCAGGATATACTTTGCTCCTGCTTCCCTTACCCGGTCCAGATGCCCGAAGCCTACGTATCCGATCGTATTGGGTGTGCCCGCCACCTTGGTGACCACTTCACCGGCGGAAGCGACAACCATCGCGTCTGCCCGGAATTCAGCTTCGTCTC
Source organism: Dethiobacter sp. (assembly GCA_018333405.1). GTDB lineage: Bacteria > Bacillota > Dethiobacteria > DTU022 > DTU022 > JAGXSR01. Next base: position 4,170 of record JAGXSR010000024.1, read on the forward strand.
CTAACACTTCCTCCATAACCAGATCCTGAAACGCCCCGAACGTGCCTGAGGCTTCATCCCTGTTCACTACCACGATCGGCGCGTTTGCCCCGCCTACGTCCGCCCAATTTTCGTATTCGCCGGCAAATATCCTGGCTACCTGCTCTAAGCTGAGGCTGTCTACTCCCACTTCGCCGTGTACAATCACCGCAAGCGAATCAAGGGCAATCTGAATGCCAAACGCTCCGGCCGTTATTTCTTCTTCTCTTATGTCTCTCGATGCTCCGGCCAGTGTATAGACCCCATCAATAACCCCTTGGATTCCGACTGTCGATCCCGGCGCATCATAGCTTAACCTGGCCTCGGGATGCAGATCCTGGAACGCTTCTATGGCGCTTGTAAAGATCGGCTCAAGCGCGGTCGAACCCCCAAATTTGTAGTTGCCGGTAAATCCAGCCGGCTCCTGCTCATCTTCCAGCGGATCCCCTTCCTCTGCCTGCTGCGGCGCACATCCCGCGATCAGCAGTCCTCCCAGCACGAATACTAAAAGCAGCGAAACAACCCACAGGTACCTCTTCATTACCAATCCCTCCATAGCAGCATTTGATTTTTATCTAATCTAAATGTCACTATAACACAGGACAGTTAAGCTGAAATTAAGCTTATGTTAAAACGGTGCAAAATGTATATTAAGGGGAGAACACAGTTGTCCCGGTTTTACGCTGATCGATCATACATAAATGGCCCTTTATATCCCAGTTTGGCACATGGTTTTCTGCATGTTCTGCTCTATAGGCTGTTCAGTTTTCGCCGCAGCCGGTTCAGGCGATGCAGCAGAGCGGGGAGGCTCTGTTCGCCTGAAACCGCTCTGTGGCGCCGGCGGGCGTTATCTAAAGCCTGAGTAGTCACGTGCAAGGCAAGTTCAAGTTTTTTGGCCTGGTGTTCGTAGTATTTAGCCAGTTCAAGATAAGGAGAAAGATCAAAACAGCGGCGCCGGATCAACTCGTGCCACAGGGCTGCTGCCATTTCCCAGCGCCCTCTTTTTTTATGTGCTGCGGCCAGTTGCTGCAGTGCCGCCTGCTCCAGGCGTTTATCTCCGCAGAGAACAGCTTGCTCAAAACTTTCGATTGCCTTGTCGGTTTCTCCCGCCTGCAGGTATATCCTTCCTAAAGAGTAGTAGTCGGCGGGATGCTCTACCAAAGATCCGGTGGCGGCTTTGGTTACCCGGTTCAGCAGGGTGATCATGGAGAGGATATCCAGCACATTGTGCTGAAAAACTTGTTTCAGGCGGATGGTTTCGCCCCGGCGCAGATAATTGAAATAAACGGCGGGGATCTCTTCCCCGGGAATGTCGTCAAAACGTTTAAGGCCAAGCAGTGTTTCTTCCAGGGAGCGCAGGCTGCAAGAGGGCAGCCGTTCTTTCCACAGTCGGCGGGAACAATAAAGCAGATCTAAATGCCATTGCGGGTCGCTTTGTTTAACCAGTCCGGCCAAAATCTGGCGGGTCTGAATCAGGGGCAGGTCAAAGGAGCGGCCGTTGAAAGTGACCAGGCTGTCAAAGCGTGAAACTTCGGCGGTGAAGTGCGCCAGCATAGCCCGCTCTTCTCCGGGATGGCGCAAAAAATATTGCCGTAAGATCAAGCGGCCTTCTTCAAACCAGCCCAAGCCGATCAGAAAGGCCAAGGTGCCGGTGCCTCCGGCCAGCCCTGTGGTTTCAGTGTCCAGAAAAAGTGTGCCGGCGGTATTAAAACCTTCCCAATTGCGGGTATTATCCAACAGGGCAATAGCTCCGGCCGGGCAGTGCAGCGACTCTTCCAGGCGGTTTTTTCCGTGATGTAGATCTAACGGAAGCTCAATCTCCCGCAGGTAGCACCGTCCCGAATCTGTTTCCTGCTCCTGTTCTTCGCCGGGGAACAAAAATTCCGTCAGGAGCGGCCGGGGACTGATGCTTCCGCGGTCTGATCCGTGCAGCTCTCCCGAGCGGCGCAGCCTGTTTAAACGGTCGCGCAGCTCTTCGCTCATTTCAAAATAACCTCCAGCAGCCGCATTGTGTGAACCTTACCTGTCCCGCCCAGGCCGGATAAGGGGCCGACGCAGGATGGACAGCCGCCGGAGCAGCTGCAGCGGGCAATCACTTCACGTGCCGCCTGAAAAACCTGGCGGTAAATACGGTACAGCTCCTGGCTGTAACCTACCCCCCCAGGGAAGTTGTCATACAGATAAAGAGTAGGCAACCCGGTGAAGGGCGCCCGGGCCATGCTTACAGCCCGTAAGTCGCGCGGATCGCCCATTAAAAAAAATGAAGCTACCTGGGGGGCCAGGTTTGCCAGCCCCAGCAGCCCTTCTTCCACCGGGGTCCCCACCATGCCGTCTAAGCTTTCAGGCGGAAATGAAATCCAAAATGCGGTGGTGTGCATCTCTGTTTCCGGCAGGTCGACCGGGCCGCTGCCCAAGTTCTCGTGGGTATTCAAGCGGATCTTTTTAAACATTGAGACCAGAGCGTTGATACGCACCTCGCCCCAAGCCCGGCAAATATGGGCATTCTTTTCTTCGTCTGCGGTATCCAGCACTTTCAGATCCACTGCCAGATTGGCGTCGGTAAAATAGTTGACCTCTGCCTGGCGCACAAAAGCTTTCTTTTCAGCAAAGTCAAGCTTTTCCACCTGGTATTGCTGCCCGCCGTGCATATAGATGGCCTCTTCATGAACCAACATCGGGGCGCTGAAACGGTCTACCTCTCCGATCACTACCGGTTGAGGTCTGGTAATGTCGATGATCACCACATTTTCCCGGGTGGCGCTGCGCAGACTGATTTCTTCAGCCGGATAGGCGTCTTCCATCCAGTGGTAGCGTCCCTCATGATGGTAGAGGACCTGTTCCTCCTCCAGAAATTGCAGTATTTCTTCAACTGTGCCGCGGCCGAAGGGCTCCTGTGCGCTGAAGGGCAGCTCAAAGGCGGCGCAGCGCACATGATTGGTCAGGATAATCAAATTGTCGGGATTGGCTAAGGCCCGCTCGGGGGCGCGGCCGAAAAAATAATCAGGATTTGCCGCCACATACTGATTCAGCGGCTCACTGTTGGCGATTAGCAGTGCCAACGAGGTTTCGCCGCGCCGGCCGGCCCGGCCCGCTTGCTGCCAGGTGCTGGCCACGGTACCCGGATAACCGGTGATCACGCAGGCCTCCAGCTGTCCGATATCAATACCCAGCTCCAGGGCGTTGGTGCTGACCACCGCTTTGACTGAACCGCGGCGCAGTCCCTCCTCAATGGCCCGCCTCTCCCGGGGCAGGTAACCGCCGCGGTAGCCGTGAACACCGCTGTCTTCGCCCGGCCTGCTCCGAATCCCCTGGCGCAGATAGGTTAACAATAGCTCTACCCCGATCCGGCTGCGGGTAAAGATAATAGTCTGCACCTTCTCCTTGATCAACTCTGCAGTCAGCTGCCGTGCCTCCAGCAGGGAGCTGCGCCGCAGTCCCAGATCAGAGTTCACCACAGGCGGGTTATAAAATATAAAGTGTTTTTCCACTAAAGGGGCGCCGCTTTCCGTGATCGCTGTGACCGGTTCTTCGATCAGCAACCGGGCCAGCTCTCCGGGATTAGCTATGGTGGCGGAGCAGAGGATGAACAGCGGGTCGGCGCCGTAAAAGCGGCAGATACGTTTCAGCCGGCGGATGACATTAGCTACGTGGCTTCCGAAGACACCGCGGTACTGGTGCATTTCGTCAATCACGATATATTTTAAATTTTGAAACAGCCTTACCCACTTGGTATGATGGGGCAGTATTCCGCCGTGAAGCATATCCGGGTTGGTTACCACAATGTGGCCGCTTTTGCGTACGGTCTGACGTATCCCCGGCTCGGTGTCGCCATCGTAGGTGTAGGCGTTCAGCTGCAGATCCATGCTCTGCGAAAGATCGCGCAACTCGGCAACCTGGTCCTGGGAGAGCGCTTTAGTAGGAAAAAGGTAGAGGGCGCGGCTCTCCTGGTCCCTTAGCGCAGTGTTCAACACCGGCAAATTATAGCAGAGGGTTTTGCCTGAAGCGGTGGGAGTGACCACCACTACGTTTTCTCCACGCTGTGCTGTTTGTAAGGCCTCGGCCTGATGGCTGTAGAGCTGTGTTATGCCCCGTTTACGCAACGCTGCCTGAAGCCGCTGATCCAGGAAAAAGGGGAAATCCCGGTAGTTTCCCTCCACCGCGGGCAGCACTTCCCAGCGGGTGACGTTGGCCATGAACGAGGGCTTTTCTTTCCACCGATCCAACAGATCTATCAGTTTGGTCATCTTTTAAGCTCCTGTGCAAATTATATCATGACGATGGTGAAACATTAGTTCTATTTCGCCGCGCCGGGCAATAATCCTACCGGTTAAACAATATATCGCCGGCAGCCGGCAATTTCAGGTCAAATAAACTTCCCCGTCGATCCTGCCGCCAAGAAGAGATAAAAACTGGCTGCTCTTATACAGGTTGTATAAGATTTTCTGCCAGGATGAGAGCAGGTTTTTGGTTGCCTTGCTCGAAACAATTTATAACAAATATTCAGGTATACGCAAAGTATATGCTCTGTTATAAGGATATGAGTTGCACGAAGGTCTTTTAACCCGGATTGCCGCAGATAACGCTCCGGCGCTGAGTGTACAGGCCGTACCGCTTAGCGCGGTAATCCGCACAAAGTAATTAAGGAGGTCGGACGAAATGCGTACAGGATGCCCCTACGGAACGCATCGGGTGATTGAACCGAAAGGGCTCTTGCCTCAGCCTGCCTGGAGAATTGACAACGATATGGTGATTTATGACAACGAGGTTTTGATTGACGTGGATGTGCTCAATATAGACTCCGCCAGCTTCACCCAGATTGAAGATGAAGCAGGCGGAGATGAGACACGTATCAGAGAAAAAATCATGGGCATTGTTGCCGAGCGGGGGAAGCATCATAACCCGGTCACCGGTTCCGGAGGAATGTTGATTGGGCGCGTGGCTCAAATCGGTCAGGCGCTGGAAGGAAAGACTCCGTTAAAGGTGGGCCACAGAATGGCTACCTTGGTTTCCCTGTCTCTGACACCTTTGCGCATAGATCGCATTAAAAAGGTACACAAGGATATAGACCAGGTAGAGATCGAAGGTAAAGCCATTTTGTTTGAAAGCGGCATTTACGCCGTCCTGCCGGAGGACATGCCCGACACCCTTTCCCTCGCTGTGCTGGACGTAGCCGGAGCGGCGGCTCAGACCGCTAAACTGGTTCGGCCCGGCGACCGGGTGGTGGTTATCGGCGCCGGCGGTAAATCGGGTCTGCTTTGCTTACATGAAGCGAGAAAGCGGGCCGGCATCACCGGCCGAGTGATCGGGGTCGCCCCCCGCGAAGCCAGTAAAAAGCGGGCGGAATCCACCGGTTACTGCGACTCTGTAGTCACCGCGGATGCCACCAACGCCCTGGAAGTTCTGGGGAAAGTCAGAGAAGCCAACGATGGGCAGCCGGCCGATGTGACCATAAACTGCGTTAATATCCCGCATACCGAGCTTTCTTCTATCCTGGTGACCAAAGACGGCGGAACCGTTTACTTTTTCAGCATGGCCACCAGTTTTACTGCTGCCGCCTTAGGCGCGGAGGGGGTAGGCAAGGATGTAACCATGATCGTAGGCAACGGTTACACCCGGGACCATGCCGCCATCTCCCTGCATATTATGCGCGAAAGCCCTGTTTTGAGGAAAATCTTTGAGCAGCTTTATACTTAAATTAAGTAAGCATCGACCAGTAGGAAGAGGTGAAATTATGGAGAGCAAACAATTGACTCTGAACGGTTCATTTGATCTGTTCGCTGAAGCAAAAAAAATTTCTCCGGGCGGTGTAATGGGGATTCGCCGGCCTTATAATTTTGTGGAAGGCGAATATCCGATCTATATTGAGCGTGGTTACGGCGGCCATATCGTCGATGTGGATGGCAACGACTATATCGATATGCTCTGCGGTTACGGGCCGATCATCCTAGGCTATCACGAGCCTGAGATCAATCAGGCGGTAATGGAACAGATGGAGAAGGGTTTTTGCTTCTCTTTGGTTCAGCCGGTGCAAAACGAGCTGATTAAACGGCTGATCCGGCTGATCCCGTCGGCGGAGATGGCCATCCTGGTCAAGACCGGTTCGGACGCCACCGGCGTAGCGGTAAGGGTGGCCCGTGGTTACACCGGGAAAGATAAAATTCTGCGCTGCGGCTACCACGGCTGGCATGACTGGTGCGTGGAGAACCCCGGGGGCGTTCCGGAAGCGGTTACCAATTTGACGGTGGAATTCCCTTATGGTGATTTAGAGGCTTTGGAGCAAGCTCTCCGGGACCACCGGGACCAGGTGGCCGCAATTATGATCACCCCGGTAGGCCATCCCTTGGCCCAACCGGTGTCTGCGCCTCCATCGGGCTATCTGGAAGGGGTGCGCCAACTGGCCGATCGCTATGCGGCTCTCCTGATCTTCGATGAGGTGCGCACCGGTTTTCGGGTAGCCATGGGCGGCGCTCAGGAGCGCTACGGAGTTACGCCCGATCTATCCACTTTCGGCAAGGCCATGGCCAACGGATACCCGATCAGCGCTTGTGTGGGCAAGGCTGAGTTCATGAGAGTTGTGGAGAAGAAGGTGTTTATCAGCTCTACTTTTTTCCCGAACAGCCTGGAAATGGCGGCGGCGATGAAGTGCATTGACCTCCTGGAGCGGGAAAAGGTGATCGCCTCCCTCTGGTCCCGGGGCACAGATTTTTTAAACCGGCTTGAGCAGATTGCAGCTTCTTCCGGAGTTCCGGTTACCGTATCCGGTATCCCGCCGATGCCCTTTCTGACTTTCGACAAGGTTGACGAGCTCTACAAAGAGCGCCGCACCCGCTTCTATACTGAGACGATCCGCCGGGGCGTCTTTATACAGCCATATCATCACTGGTATATTGCGCACCGGCATACTGATCAAGATTTGAATCGGGTTCTTCAGGCTATTGCTGAAGCACTGGATATAGCTAAACAAATGTATCCCCTGACCTGAGCGGTTAAATAATCCAGCGTAAAGGATCGGCCCGCCCTTTTTTTGCGCGGAGAACAGGTGAATTTTAAAAATGGAAAAAGTGAGCATCAGGGTGCGGATCAGCGAGCACGAAGTTCATTATGCCGGGCGCCTGGTCGATGGCGCCCGGGTGGTAGGACTGTTCGGCGACGTGGCTACAGAGTTGTTAATCCGCCACGATGGGGACGAAGGTCTTTTTGTCGCTTACGATTCGATTGAATTCAAGGCGCCGGTTTACGGCGGCGACTATCTGGAGGTAAGCGGATGGATTGACCGGGTGGGTAATACATCCCGCCATATGCAGTTTGAAGCCTATAAGATCATTACCAGCGCCTGCCTCAAAGATTGTCCCTCTGCATTCAACGTCATGAAAGCGCCGCTTCTGGTGGCCCGGGCCAGCGGCACCTGCATGGTCGCCAGGGAGTGCCAGCGCGGCGACTTCAGGGAACAATAAGTCATTAAGCAAGTATGAAGGAGAGCAGATGATGGAGAAACTGATGATCACCGTCGCCCTGACCGGGGCGGAAGTAAGCCTGGCGGATAATCCGAACCTGCCGGTAACCCCGGAGGAGATTGCCCGTGCGGCATATGAATGTTATCAGGCAGGAGCGTCAATTGTCCATCTCCATGTGCGCACGCCTGACGGTGCTCCAACTCAGGACAGCGCAGTCTTCAAAGAAGCGATCGGACGAATTCAGGAGAAGTGCGATATTGTTATCCAGGTATCCACCGGCGGCGCGGTGGGCATGAGTGTTGATGAGCGGCTGCAGCCCGTATACTTAAGGCCGGAGATGGCCACGCTTTCCACTGGCAGCGTCAATTTCGGAGACGAAGTATTTTTAAACCCGCCAACCTATATTGAGCATTTTGCCCGGGTTATGCAAGAGTATAGGGTTAAGCCTGAGATCGAGGTTTTTGAAGTGGGCATGATCAATAACGCTCTGCGCCTGCTCAAAAAAGGCTTACTTAAAGAGCCGCTGCATTTTGACTTCGTGATGGGTGTGCCCGGCGGAATTCCGGCGACTATGAAGAACCTGCTTCATCTGACCGAGAGTATTCCTCCTGGCAGCACCTGGACCGTAGCGGGAATGGGACGTGCCCAACTGTTCGTGGCCACGGCGGCAATATTGTTGGGAGGCCATGCGCGGGTTGGTTTTGAAGATAATATTTATTATGAAAAGGGAGTGCCGGCGGAGAGCAACGCCCAACTGGTGGAGCGTGTAGCCCATATAGCCCGTATCCACAGCCGTGGGATTTCCACGGCCCCTGAGGCCCGCCGTATCCTTGGCTTGGACGGATATCGGGCTAAAATGTGAGCCCGGGATCAGCCCTGGCTCCTTGCCAGGTTCCGCGGCTTCTAAGTTCATTTTCCACAGCGGCGGCGATTTGGGCAGAGCTCTCGCTCCAGCAGGGGGCCAGGAGCAGCTCTTTTGATCTGACTAAAGCGGCCAGGCGGTGGACAATTATTCTGGAATCCAGTTTTTCCAGGCAGTCGCAGAGTACGGGGATATAGTCGGCTGCCGTGTTAAACAGCGGCACTTTTCCGGACCGGTACTGCTCCGCCAGGGCAGTGCCCTCTATAATCTGCAGGTGATGAAATTTAACTCCATCTACGGCGCATTGGTTGAGACGGTTTATGGTTTCCTGCATCATCGGCCTGCTTTCTCCGGGCAGCCCTAAGATCAGATGTGCGCAAACATAGATCCCGCGCCCCCTGGTTCGCGCCACTGCCCCCAGGAACTGCTCAAAGGTGTGCCCGCGGTTGATCCGGGCCAAGGTGGCATTATGTGCGGACTGAAGGCCGTATTCTACCCAGACATGGGTGCGTGAGGTATATTCCTGGAGCAGATCGAGCACGGCATCGGGGACACAGTCCGGCCGGGTGGAGATGCTCAAGCCTACTACTTCAGGGTCGGCCAAAGCTTCGTCATAAAGTAGTTTTAATTTTGCCGTCGGCGCGTAAGTGCCGGTATAGGCTTGAAAGTAAGCGATATAACGAGCTGCGCTCCTGGTCTTATCACTTTTGCCTTTTTTAATCTGCCCG
>JAGXSR010000025.1 GCA_018333405.1 Dethiobacter sp.
CAATCAGGTCAGGCCGGGGGCTGCTCTGCTTAAGCAATCTCAAAGTAGCGGCCATCTCTGCATGGAGAATCTGTTCAAAATCATGGACTGAGGCCATTTCGGCCACCGCACCGGCATACTCGGTTTCCGCCAGCACTTTGTAAGCCTCTTCCACAGAACTTGCTTCGATCATACGCTCCAGTTTGCTTTTATCCAGAAGACGCGTTTCCAGCACGCGAACACGCCCTACCGCAAACGCATAAGCTGTACCACCCAATGCTACCGCCCTCCTCTCAGGGGAGAAAAGCCTTTTTAAAACCTACGCAAAAAGCAGCCCGGCTACCGCCGGCTCTATCTCATCCCGCTGCATATCGAGCAGCGATTTAAACGAACAATTAATCTCAACACCGCCGGCCTGAAGAACAAACCCCCCCTGTATCGCCCGGGTTTCTTCAGAAAGAGTCAGCTCTCCATTTTTCCCCGACCGCTTTAACTCCTCATTGATCTCCCGCCAAAAATCCGCCGGTATACGCTCCCGGTCCCTGGCCGAGAGGATCACCGTCTCGCGGCCTGTTATTACCTGAGCCAAAAGCATCTCCTTTAAGATGCCAAAATAAGACGGCTCTTCCAAATTCGCCAGATCCTCCAAAGATTGCCGAAAAGCTTTATCGAGCAGCTCCTGCTTGGCGGCCAATAACTCTTTGCGGGCGTCAAGCAGAGCTACTCCCACAATCCGCCGCTTCTGCTCTTCAGCTTCTTTAGCGGCCTGCTCCAGTATCCTCTTTTCTTTCCCGGCAGCCTTAAGCTCCGCTTCAGCCTTAACCCGATCGGCTTTTTGCGCAGCCTCATCCATAATAACGTCCGCCTTCTTACCGGCATCATCCAGAATGCGCCGGACAATCCGCTCTATTCCTTCTGTCATCTGCAAACACTCCTTTACATGCGCAGCAGCAACAAGAGTGAAACCAATACGGCAAAAACAGCAAAGGTCTCCACCATAGCCGGAAAGGTAATCGCCTTACCCATTTCCTCAGGGCGCTTGGCAATCATACCGATCGCCGCGGCAGAAGCCACTCCCTGGTAAATAGCCGAGGAAAACCCGACCAGGGCGATGGGCAGAGAAGCCATCAGCATATACCGCCCCTGCTCCGGGGTTAAAGCAACCGTCTCGCCCGCAAAAATCCCAATTTCGATCATGATCAACAAACCGGTCAACAGTCCGTAAATACCCTGGGTCATCGGCAGAGCCTGCAACAACAGAGTCTGCCCGAATTTGTCGGGATCTTCCGATACTACACCGGCGGCACTCTGACCGGCAATGCCTGCGCCGATGGCCGAACCGCTACCGGCCAAACCTACCGCCAGAGCAGCACCCAAAAGCGCTAATTCGATTCCACCCATGTTAAATATACCTCCCTTTGTGCTACGTTATAGGAATTCCAGCCGAAGACTTTAAGCCGTCGGCATGACCGCCTTCAGCAAATCCTGTCCTCACTCCACCACATCCACAAACTTGGTCTTCAGACCAAACGGCCTGAACGCTTTGCCTCCGCCTTCAAAAAACAATCCGAAAAATTCAACATAATGCAGCCGGCTGGTGTGCACATAAGCGCCGAGCACATTAATCATCAGGTTAAAGAAATGCCCCACAACCAAAATCGGGATCATTACCAAAAACCCGGGTATTGAACCGGCCATCAACATGGCCAGAACATTAATTACCGAGGCGATCACCGCGGAAGAGAGACCCAAAGCCAATAAACGGGAATAGGAAAGAACGTTGCCTAAGATACTGGTAATATTGTACAGGCTGCCGACACCACTGATTATTTTGCGCAACAACCCCTTTTGCCGGCGCCCCTGCGTCAGCACCAGGCTCGCCGCTCCGATAACCGCCGCCCATCTGGCCACAGCGCTAAGCGCCGGAAAAGGCAGCGCCATCATAATCAGGCCATTGATCAGCACAAACCAGGAGCCCTGATCAAATAAGGCATCCAGCGCACGGCCGGCCTTGATGCTCCGGTAGGCCTGTATACCCATACCAAAATAAATATGCACCAGCCCCAATATGAAACAGATAATCAACATTCTGATCGGATCATCCAACGGGTTAAACCACAGCGGCGGCAAATCCAATAAATCCCCAAAATAGCCCCCCTGAAGCAACCCGACAACGGCCGACCCTATTCCACCCAAAAAAAACAAATTGACCAGTTGTTTGCCCATACCGGCCAGCCTGATCTTGCGCGACAATAAAAACGCCAACAGGCTAAGGGTAATCCCGTAACCGACATCGGCCAAGCAGATCCCGAAAAAGAGAAAGAAAAACGGCGCCATGAACGGAGTCGGATCATATTCGTCTCTTCTGGGAACACTGTACAGCCGGGTCACCACTTCATAGGCCCCGATGGGAGCCCTGTTGTGCAATAATATGGGCGTCTCTTCGCGCGGGCCCGGATCACGGGATACCAAAACAGCGGTAGTAGTACCGTCCTGAAGAACTTTTCCCAGGCTTTCCAGCATAGGCGCCGGAACCCATCCTTCCATTACAAAGCTGCTTTGAGTACGGGCCATATTCGCCGCCGCTTCATTCTTGGCCCGCTCATTGTCCAGATGATCATAAAGGGTCATTAACTGAGGGCGGCGCGCCAACATCTCTTCCACCTGGGCGATTATTGCCCCACGCTGCGCAACAAGCTCGGCAAACTTTTTTTCCAAAGCAAGGGAAGCTTCCGCAGCGGCGCCTTCTGTATCGGGGAAAGTGACCGGAGAGACCAAAGCCTCTTTAAATAAGGGCTGCACCAACTCAAGATCGGCGGCAAGAAAGATATAAAAAAGGTAGATCTGATCTTTGTCGGCAGAAACCTCTTCCAAATAAAGGTCGGCAGTCCGGGCGGCGAGCGCCTCTTTAAAGGCCGGATAAGAAAGCAACGGCACGGCGCCAAGCCCCATCTCCACAAATACACTTGATCTTATTTGCTCTAGGGGAAGCGATAGCCCAACCCATGGCCTCAACTCCTCCAGCATATTCCGGCAACGATTCTCTTCGTTGCGAATCTTAGTTAACCGTTCCTCAGCGTCCCGGCAGGTAGTATAAACAGCAGAAACCTCCGAAAATTGATCCGCCGCCCCGGAAAACTGATCACCGGTAACCTCAATCTTGTTTCCGATTAATTGCTGCACAAAGTTTTTACGCACCGGGAAATAACGCTGAAAAAAGTCGAGACAATAGCGAACCTCTCCCAGTCGGCTTTCGATCCGCGCCACCGCCTCCGAAGTCTGCTCCAATTCAAGCAACGGCTCCAACTCCGGCCAGATATCGCTTTCCGCCACATCAACCAACTCCACAGTCCCCGTCCGGTGTAAAAGATCGACAATCCGCTCGCGCTCCTGCCGGTGGCCCAACAAAGAAACTTTTTTCATTTCAACTATGGCCATAAAACTTCACAATCCTCTCCGTAATCATCGTCACGGCTCCGGAGAGATTCGACTCCGCCAGCAATTTTAAACGGGCAATCTCCTCCCTCTGCTTCTGCACCAACGGCTCAGCCTCCCGGCGCGCCTCCTCCTGTTTCCGTCCGACCAGCTCTCCGGCCCGCTTCTCGGCCTCAAGCTCAGCATCCTGAACAATCGCCGCCGCCCGCAGCTCCGCCTCCTTTATACTTTGGCGCGCCTTCTGCCGGGCCTCACGCATAACCGCTTCAGCTTTACCCTCTGCATCCCTGACCGACTGAACCAGCTTTACAGTCAAAAATTATCACCTCCCATAAAACACTCAAGTATATTAAAACCACCAGGCTTAAAGCCAAATCAAAGCCACACAACATGCCCCGACAGCGTTCTGAACGATAATTCCATAATTCCACAAACTACCGCTCCGTTAGTTCAACATTGTCACAAGCAATACCTTCGAGAAAATATTCCGACTTTTAATTCGCCGGCATAAATCTGATTTGGCTTCAGCCCTCTTTGTTTTTGAAATGAAGCAGAGCTTATCTTTAACGGCCTTGGCTTTGAGTGTGACTTTCCGGGGCAATATTGGCAAATTTATTGAGACGGTCATGAAAATAAAGCTCGAAAGTTCCTACCGGGCCGTTACGCTGCTTGGCCACAATCACTTCCGCCACATTGCCTTTTTCAGAATCTTTATTATAGTACGAATCCCGATAAATAAACAAAACCATATCCGCGTTAGCCTCAATACCGCCCGACTCCATCAGATCGCTTAGTATAGGGCGGCGGTCCGGGCGCTTCTCTACAGCGCGGCTTAGCTGAGATAAAGCCACGACCGGGACACGCAGCTCCTTGGCCAGAGCTTTCAACGACCTGGATATTTCAGACAGCTCCTGCTGACGGTTTTCTGAGCGGCTAAATCCCCGCATCAGCTGCAAATAGTCGACAAATATAGCCTGCAAACCTTTTTCTGCTTTAAGACGCCTGGCCTTGGCCCGGATTTCCATTACCGTTAGCGAAGCACTGTCATCGATGTACAAAGGAGCCTCGCTGAGCGGTCCTACAGCGCGGGTTAATTTCTGCCACTCCTCCTGGGAAAGAAAACCACGCCGTAAATTCTGGGCGTCGATCCTGGCTTCGGCACAGAGCATCCGTTGGGCCAGCTGCTCTTTGGACATCTCCATGCTATAAAAGGCCGCCGCTTTCTTTTCCCTGACCGCTGCATGATGGGCCATATTTAAGGCAAGGGTAGTTTTGCCCATACTGGGCCTGGCCGCCAGTATGATTAAGTCTGAATCCTGCAGACCGGAGCTGATTCGATCTAAGTCGGTAAATCCGGTAGATAATCCGGTTACACCTTTTTTTTCATCAAACAGACGCTCAATCCTATCAAAAGCCTCCATCAAGGCATCTTTTAATGGAGAAAAGCCCTGTTGCTTCCCCTGGCGGCCGATTTCAAATATCTGCCTCTCTGCTTCATCTAAAAATTCTTCCACATTGCCGGGAACCTCGTAGCAGCCGGTTACAATACCCGTAGCCGTATTGATCAGAGATCGCAGGATCGACTTTTCTCGCACAATCTGTGCATAGTACTGAACATTCGCTGCTGTAGGAACCGCATTGGCCAGCGCAACCAGATAAGACATACCGCCAACATCTTCCAGGCAGCGGAGCCTCTGTATCTCGTCCGCAAGTGTAACTAAGTCTACCGGTTCTCCCCTGTCGCTTAGTCCAATAATCGCTTCATAAATTTTCTGATGGGACGACCGATAAAAATCACGAATGTGCAGCGACTCTATGGCCGTATAGATCGCTTCTTTTTCTATAATCATGGAGCCAAGAACGGACTGCTCCGCCTCCAGGGCCTGGGGAGGAACCCGATCGCCGGCTGTCAACACTGACAAGGAGCCTCCTTCAGAAATAAACCGGGCAAGGCGGCGCCGTGGAAAAAGTGAGGAATCAGGTCGCCTACGTCATGCGCCGGCACAATTTTCATATCAGGGAAACGGCGTTCAATATCATCCTTGTTTTCTGCAGGAACCACTACTTTTTTAATCCCGGCCAGTCGCGCGCCATATATTTTTTCCGTCAAACCACCAACCGGCTTTAACTGCCCCCGCAGCGACAACTCCCCGGTAATGGCACAATCCTGGCGAACCGGAACATCCTTGACCGCGCTGAGGATGGCAATAAATATGGCCGCTCCGGCTGAGGGGCCATCTATGTTGCCTCCCCCGACAACGTTCAGGTGGAGATCGTAATTCTGAACATCTATTCCCGCCAACCGGCGCAGCACCGAGGCAGCGACAAAGACAGAGTCACGGGCCATAGTGCCGGCAGTTTCATTGAAGCGCAAAGCTCCCTTCCCGGAGCTGCCCTGAGGGAAAGCCACCGCTTCAATTTCGATCACAGATCCGCAAAATCCATACACACCAAGAGCCATTACCCTGCCCTGCTCAGATTTTGAATGATCTGTGTTCAGCGATAAGGGGAAAAGACGGTTGCTTTGCAGCGCCTCTTGCATAATCTTCGCTGTAATCCGGCATGAACGCCCTGCGGTTCCCTTCATTTCTTTTTCGTATAATACCCTGCCGTAAGCGTCAACCAGCAGATTTACAGCCTGGCGCCCCTCATTGGTATAGCGGCTAATCAGCCTGGCAGACTCCGGATCAATGCCTATTTTCAGCCGCTGTGCCGCCGCCTTAACGATATCCTCAATTTCTGCGGGTGTCAGCGGCTCAAAATAAACGGCAGAGCAGCGGGATCGCAGAGCCGGTGATAAAGAATCGGGAGAACGGGTCGTGGCGCCGATCAGGACAAAGTCGGCCGGAGCACCTTTTTCAAACAACATTTTTATATACTTGGGCACTTGGGAGTCATTCGAATCGTAGTAGGCGGAGTCAAAGGCAACCTTTTTATCTTCCAGCACTTTCAATAGTTTGCTCTGCAAACTTAAGTCCATCTCTCCTATTTCATCGATAAAAAGAATCCCGCCGTGAGCTTCCGAAACTAGCCCTAACTTGGGTTCAGGAACACCGCCATCAACTAAATCTCTCCTGGCTCCCTGGTAAATGGGATCATGAACCGAACCAATCAGCGGGTTGGCAATCTCACGGGGATCCCAGCGCAGCGTCGTACCGTCCACTTCTACAAAAGGGGCATTTGCGGCAAAGGGGGAGCGCTTCAGTTTTTTTACTTCTCTCAAAGCCAGACGAGCGGCGGTAGTCTTGCCTACGCCCGGTGGCCCATATAGAATGACATGCGGCGGATGAGGAGAAGCCAGTTTTGAAATCAGCGCTTTTACCGCTTTCTTTTGCCCGACAATTTCTTCAAGGACAGCCGGCCTTAACAGCTCCAGCGCTGATCGGGACAGATTTTGCGCATACATGATCTCCATCTGGGCATATTTTTTTAAAGTCTGCGGATTCTCCACACCGCTGACCTCTTTGATCACCTGTCGCTTGATTTCCTGCATATACTCCTCATGCCGTTCCTCAATTCTCTCTTTTATTTTGTGCTCAATGGACTCCTCCAGGGAGCGTCTGGCCAGGAGCGAGGCCAACACTTCTTTCATTTCCTCAATAACCGAGGGAACTTGTTTTTCCGGGGTCAGATCCTTTAAAGTCGGATTCTCAAAAATTAATCTTTGCAAACCCAATAGCTGCTGCTCTGGCTTTCGGGAGCGTATGAGGGAAAGCGCTTCCAATTTTCCTGCTTTCAGCACCATTTTTTCTGTGCCATAGATGTCGTTAATTAGTTCAATCAAAGCGTTTATCTGTGTGAAATCATTTTTTTTCGCTTCCCGTGCCATATTTTGACCTCCTAACTGCCCTTCTCCACTAGTACAAATATTGTTGCTTTAACCCCCTGGCTCAGCTTAACCGCAACCTGGTGCCTGCCGGTATTTTTAATCGGCTTATCCAGGACAACCCTTTTTTTGTCTACATAATGTCCTTCTTTTTTTAACATAGAGGCGATATCAGCTGCAGTTACCGAACCAAATAAACGACCGCCCTCACCAGCCGGCATGGCCAAGGTAAATACTTGATTTTCCATTCGCTCGGCCATAATTTTGCTATCGGCTTCCACTCGCTCCGCCTTTTTTTGTTCGTCCAACTTCAGGCGCTGAAGCTCTCTTAAGCGCTGGGGCGTGGCTTCCTCAACCAGGTCCCTGGGAATAAGCATATTCCGGGCATATCCCTCTGCCACATCCTTTAGATCGCCCTTCTTACCCAAATTCGGCAGGTTTTGTTTTAAGATCACCTTCACCGCAAACCACTCCTTCCTCGTTCTGCTGCCCCGGCCGCAAACTACAATGCGGCACAACTCGGCTCCGGTTTTACCATCGCCGGCTGGTATGCAAAAAAGTTTGCATGACGAGAGTAATTCGTGACCGAATCTCCTGTTCCCTGCAGCGATCTCCAGCCAAAAAACGGTGCCAGGGACAAAACCTCCCGCACCGTTTTATTTGATCCTATTTTTTCCTTTACTCAGAGGTATAAGGAAGCAGAGCCATGATCCGCGCACGTTTAACCGCCCGTGTCAACTGCCGTTGGTGATGTGCACAATTACCGGAAATGCGACGGGGCAATATCTTTGCTCTTTCGGTAATATAACGCTTCAATTTTTCATACTGCTTATAATCTACAGTTTCCATTTTTTCAACACAAAAACTACATACTTTTTTCTTGGGCTTGCGGCCTCTTTCACGTTTCAAAAAAACGCCCTCCTTGTGTGTTAAAAGGGAACATCATCTTCACTAATGTGCATCTCATTTCCGTGGATATCGCCACGGTCCCCGCCTGACTGGGCATCCTTGGACCACTCTAAAAATCTAACCTGGTCAGCCACAATCTCGGCCACTTTTCGCTTGCTTCCGTCGTTGCCTTCGTATGCCCTAATCTGCAAACGACCGCTTACAGCGACCAGAAGCCCTTTTCTTAAGTAGTTTGCACAGTTTTCAGCTTGTTTCCGCCAGGCAACGATGGGGATAAAATCTGTTTCCTTTGTTCCTTGCTGGCTTGTAAATGGACGATCCACCGCAATGGAAAAAGTCGCTACCGGCACACCATTAGTTGCAGTGTACCTCAATTCCGGATCCTGAGTCAAACGACCGATCAAAACTACCTGGTTTAACATGCCTTACACCCGCCTTTTTAAGTGATTACTCGTCTTCACGCACTACGAGAAAGCGGATGACTTCGTCTTTAACCCGGAAGAAGTGTTCCAGCTCTGAGATAATTTCATGTGAGCCGGTGAAGTATAGCACAAAATAGTGTCCTTCGTGTACCTTATTGATCTCATAAGCCAGCTTCCGCTTACCCCAGCCATCAACTTTACTCACTTCTCCGCCCAGCTTCTGTATGGCTGCCTGAAGGTCGGCAACAACTGCTTCCACCGCTTCCGCCTCCATATTCGGCCGGACAATGAACATCAACTCGTAATTGGCCATAAACCTTTTCACCTCCCTGTGGACTAGTGGCCCCTTTTATGGAGCAGGGGGACATGCTTTAGTAATAATAACATATAACAGCAAGCACGACAAGCAGCGATTAGCCGCTGGTCCGCTGCCAGGCGCCCTTTAAAAACCAAAGCGCTGCTGCCGTATTCGCGCCATCTCTGCTTTTTTCAGGATCTGTCTGCTTCGATCACCTGCACCACCCGTCTTTCAAAACGGACACGCGGTATCAAGACGCTGCGGCCGCATTTAATACATTTTATCCTAAAATCCATTCCGACCCTGACAATTTGCCAGCGATCTGAACCGCAGGGGTGCTTTTTTTTCATCTGAACGATCTGACCAACCTGGTATTGAGACATCTATCTCTCCTGCTTTGGCGTGAAGTTACAGCTGATCGATGATTACGCCGGCCTCAGAAAATATTTCTTTGGCCAGGGCATCCGGATAATCCGAGGACAGGCAGATCGAACGGATCCCGGCATTAACCAACATTTTGGCGCAAACCACACATGGAAAGGTGGTGCTGTATAATCTGCAACCCTTGATCGCCACACCGTGGATGGCGGCCTGAATGATTGCATTTTGTTCCGCGTGAAGGCCCCGGCACAACTCATGCCTTTCCCCGGAAGGAATTTTAAGCCGCTCCCTGGTGCAGCCGGCTTCATGACAATGAATTAAACCGCTCGGAGTCCCGTTATACCCGGTTGCCAAAAGGCGGCGCTCCAAAACCAGGACCGCACCCACACTACGTCTAAGGCAAGTGGAACGAGTGGCCACTACCCGTGCAATCTCCATAAAATAATTATCCCACGAAGGCCGATCGGCCACACTCTCTCCCCATTTATCAGAAAATTAAGCCTGCCAGGGGTGGCTTACAACAAAAACCTGACCCATTACGCATACCCTCCAGGCATTAGCAGATCGGGAATTCCAGGCATAACCGGGCAACCTGTTCCCGAATCCGAACCAGTTTCCCGGGGTCCTGGCGGCCCGTTATCGCGTCGCGGATGAAACCGGCAATCTGTTTAATTTGTTGCCGCCCCATGCCCCGGGATGTAATTACCGGAGTGCCCAAACGCAGTCCGCTGGTGACCTGGCGGCTTTGGGGGTCATAGGGGATTGCATTCTTGTTGGCAGTAATGCCGACCCGCTCCAGAAGTCTTTCCGCTTCCAGTCCGGTTATCCCCTTGGAGCGTAAATCCACCAACACCAAATGCGTATCCGTGCCGCCGGTAACCAAATTAAATCCGTATTCTTCGAGATGTTTGGCCATCTCTTCAGCATTATCCAAGACCCGCTGCTGATATATGGCAAAATCGGGGGACAGCGCTTCCTTGAAAGCAACCGCTTTCGCGGCGATTATATGCATCAGCGGTCCGCCTTGCAAACCGGGGAAAACAGCCCGATCAATGGATTTGGCAAATTCATGGCGGCACAGAATAAAACCACCACGGGGGCCACGTAACGTTTTATGGGTTGTCGATGTAACCAGATCGGCATAGTGTACAGGATTAGCATGAAGACCGGCCACGATCAGCCCGGCCACATGAGCTATATCGGCCATAAACAGGGCACCGGTTTCCCGGGCTATACCCTGAAAACCCGGATAATCGATCTTCCGCGGATATGAACTGGCTCCGGCAACAATAAGTTTAGGCTTTACGGCTTGTGCCCTTGTTCTTACTTCTTCCAGGTTGATCAGGCCGGTATCATGATCCACCCCATAGCTGTGAGCTTGAAAATAGCGGCCACTGATGCTGACAGCTGCCCCGTGGGTCAGGTGCCCGCCATGGGCCAGGTCCATTCCCAGAATCCGGTCTCCCGGGTCTAAACAGGCCAGATAAACAGCCAAATTGGCGGAAGCCCCGGAATGAGGCTGCACATTGGCATGGTCTGCACCGAAAAGGTTAATCGCTCTGCTGCGAGCTAAATCTTCTACAGTATCAGCATGCTTACACCCTCCGTAGTAGCGGGCCGCAGGATAACCTTCCGCATATTTATTGGTAAGAATAGAGCCCTGCGCCTGGAGAACCGCTCTGCTGACCAGATTTTCAGAAGCAATCAGCTCCAGGTGCGTCTGCTGGCGCCTCTGCTCCGCTTCTATCGCCAAAGCGATTTCCGGGTCAGCACAGCGCAACGCATTCATTTCATCTTGTTTCTGAGCCGGTATACTGCTCATCCTCTGCTCCTTTCGGGTGCTCCATCTTGCTGTGCAATTCCGGTTAGCTTTCTTTATTCTCAATCATCATGATTTTGTTCAGGCGTTTTAAGTGGCGTTCCCCGGCAAATTTAGTGTTCAAAAATGTATCTATAATTTCCATAGCCAAGCCGGCCCCGGTTACCCATGCCCCAAGAGCCAAAACGTTGGCGTCATTGTGCTCCCGGGCAAGGCGCGCAGTATAGGGTTCACCGCACAGAACAGCACGTATTCCTTTATATTTGCCTGCGGCAATAGCCATTCCTGCTCCGCTGCCGCAGATTAGAATTCCCAGCTGGAAATCACCGTCCCTGACCCCTTGGACGACAGGCATTGCAATATCCGGGTAATCCACACTGCTATCACAAAATGTGCCGAAATCGGCAGAGGCAATATCCCTGGCCTGCAAATGGACCTTCACCTGCTCTTTTAAATTATAGCCGGCATGGTCACTGCCCAACGCCACCCTCATCAAAACATTCTCCTTTCAGATTAACGATAAACTTCGAGATACAATCGTGAATTTCCTCCATAATTCGACGGTACTTTCCCAAAGAAGCGCCATAGGGATCAGTGATATCCGGGTTATTTCCAACAATACCGGCAAACTCTTTTAATAAAAATGTTTTCGATGCTGCTTCCGGAAAACGTGCCAGCAGCGACTCCCGATGATTGCTGGTCATTACCAGGATCAGACCGGCGCTCTTAACCAGCGCTGCGTCCAGAGGAGTTGCTGAATGGGCGGTAGTGTCAATACCTTTTTCCGCAAGAAGCGCTTTGACATGCCTGGAGGCCCGCTCACCCGGATTAGCCGCCAAACCTGCCGAGGTAATCTCCAACTTCGGATTTCCGCCCCTCAACTGCCAATCACGGCGCAATAATTCCTCCGCCATGACACTGCGGCAGGTATTACCGGTACAAACAAATAAAATCAATGGCCGGTGATCCTCCTTGCTTCCCTACACCCGGATGACCCGGACTGCGGCTTTGCCTAAACGGTTCATTACTGCAGCGCCTATACCCCGGATGCTGACCCCTTCCGCTAAAATAATTCCGACATGCTCATCATCACAGCGACGCAGCTCCCGGTATAGCCGCTTAGCCAGGTCCTGTTCACCTTCAACCCGACCTTTATCAAATGCCTGGTTTAACAGGCACACTTTTATACCCCGATTCCGGTAGAAAGCGGCCAGATTATCCAAAAACCGCAACCTCCTGATCCGCGGTCCGGTTGCCAGGATCAACGGCGCCATAGGGGAGTAGTGACGATATTTCATGCCCGGAGAAGGAGGAGCGGCTACGCCGTTCCAGAAAGAGCGCAACACAGGCTCACCCAGAGCGGAGGATAGAATCTCCCGCGTCACCCCTCCCGGACGCAGGATTACAGGATGCGGACCAGTCAAATCCAGAACGGTAGATTCCAAGCCGACCCGACAAAACCCTCCGTCCAGAACTGCGTCAATACGGCCGGCCAAATCTGACAGCACATGCCTGGCACAGGTTGGACTGGGGCGGCCGGATCGATTGGCACTAGGCGCAGCAATAGGAACCCCGGCTGCGTCAATCAGCTGAAGTGCCACGGGGTGATCCGGCATCCTCACCGCTACAGTAGACAACCCGGCGCTAACCTGGTCCGGCACGGCGCTGCTGCGCGGCAAAACCAGGCTTAATGGGCCAGGCCAAAATTTTTCCATTAAATAGCGAGCTTTTTCCGGAACAGAAGAGGTAATCCGGTCTACTTGCGACTGATCGGCAACATGTACAATGAGCGGGTTATCCGCAGGCCGCCCCTTTACCGCAAATATGCCTGCGACAGCCGCCGGATTAACCGCGGCAGCGCCCAACCCATACACTGTTTCGGTAGGAAAAGCAACCAAGCCTCCCGCGCAAATAATACGAGCAGCCTTTAAAATGGCCTTGCGGCCTGGATGCAACCAAAGCGTTCCTGTGACCCGGTGAAAAGTATCTGCCATGAACATATCCTCAAGGCCTTGCCACATCGGCATTCGATCGATTAAGTTTGAGTGTCATTAGCCGGAGCCTGACAGCACCGGTTACGGTTTACGTAATCGTGATCACCCCGACTGCGTAATTATTATAATTGATCCACATGGCTTTTTCAATTGGTTCAGAACCAGAGGTTCCATTTATCGGCAATATAAGATCTCCAATCGCTATCCGGTTTTTGCTCCTCTGTCTTCGCTCCTGGTTTTTTGTTTATCTCCTCTTGTGGTTTTTTTCGTGTAAATCGATTCTCAACAGAATCATCTGCTTCTGCCAATGGAAGACAGAGCGCCGGGAAAAGGAGGCACCACCAATTATCACCCTGCCCGGCGCCTAGAACCACTTTTACTGCCGTATAATTGCCGGGCGGAAAGATATTTCTCCCATAAGCTCGCAACGGGAACTCTTCCTGAACCAATGACACTGCAATTGGAGGCGAGTAGCCTGGCAGCGTGGCCGCATAGCAGCGCAATTGTTCTTCTAACCGGGCAAGGTTATGCTGCAGTTTCAACTTGTGCTCAATGCCAAACCGGCAAAACTGATCTTCCGCCAATTGGCGTTGAACTTCTCGCACTATTTTCATTTTAAATTGCTGGCTGTGAGGGTCGTTGCTCTCTGCGATTACATGCAGCCGGATTACGGACCCCGACACGGGTTGCATTACCCATACACTGTTCTCTTGTTTTATACCAAAAGAGTTGTATCCTGCGGAAGTGAAACAGATAGTCAGAATAAGCACTGCTGCTATTGCCATACTACTCCATACGCCGCCCTTCACTGTCGTCGTTTCACCCTTCCTCCCGCTCCCGGGTCTGCTTATAATAGCTGCGAATTAACTGTAATGCTGACTTTTCTATACGGGAAACCTGAGCCTGAGAAATCCCCACCTGGCCGGCTATCTCTACCTGGGTTTTACCTTCAAAAAAACGTGCTTCCAGGATATGCCTCTCACGGGGCTGCAGTCGATCCAGCGCCTCTTGCAGGGCCAGTTTTTCCAGCCAGATCTCTGAGCAGTTGCTCTGATCACTAATCGTATCCATAACATAT
The DNA here is from genome assembly GCA_018333405.1 of Dethiobacter sp. GTDB lineage: Bacteria > Bacillota > Dethiobacteria > DTU022 > DTU022 > JAGXSR01. The sequence goes on from JAGXSR010000025.1 coordinate 14,142, forward strand.
ACCGGATCTGTACTGTCATTAAATACTGGATCGTACAAGGACAAGGGCTCCTGAGATGCGTTAAAGGCAAAAACAACCTCTTCCGGTGTCAATTCTAGAGCATCAGCGATCTCTGATACCTTCGGATCGCGACAGATTGTTTTTGTTAATTCTTCGCGGGCCAACTGAACCCGGTGAGACATACTTTTAATGGAGCGGCTGATATGAATACTGTTGTTATCGCGCAGGTACCGCTTAATCTCTCCGATGACCATAGGCACAGCATAGGTTGAAAAATTGACTTCGTGTTCCAGCTGAAAATTGTCTATGGCCTTCAACAGCCCG